>NZ_JBWKYF010000091.1:0-20613 GCF_059423605.1 Variovorax sp. GW460-12-1-14-LB1 | reverse complement strand
AGCTCTGCAAGCAGCTCTCCCGTCAGAGCCTCCAGCGACTCACCGGCAAAGAATCGAGCTCGAATCAGCTCGAAATAGGGCGTCCCGGCAAGCCACGCTCCCCACTCAGCGTGTGACACCGCGTGCAGCTCCAGAAGCTTGAACTTCATCAGCACCTTCATCGCATGGCGTGCGTGCTTCACTGGGTCTCGCTCCAAGCCAGACAGCCGCCGGCGCGCCGTATGCAACGAACGCTCGACGTCGCCAAAGACTCCGCCATGTCCAGGAATCACCTGACGGGGCGACAATTTCTCGATCAAATCGAGCGTCGCCGCAATGTCCCCGAACGAGGATTCGCCCATCAGCTCCGGAAAGGCGATGCCAAACCCGTTCTCCCAGAGCGCATCCGCTGAAATCAGAGTCCGCGACACCGGGTCGAACAGGATCACCGAGTGCGGATCGTGACCTGGAGCGCCATGCACTTGCCACGCGCGGTCTCCCAACAGGCATTCAGTGCCAGGTTTGAGCAGTCCGGTGAAGCCAAAACGCGGGCAACTCTGCCCCGTCGCAAGGAAACTCAGGCCCTGCGCATCCCATCGCTCAACCAGCGCCGCCTCTCCAGGCGGAATGTCCGTCCGCAACGACGGGTAGCGCTGCTGCAACGCCGCGTTCCCCCCGCAGTGATCGCTGTGCAGATGTGTGTTCAGCACCCGATCGAGTGGACGTTTGCCCAACACCGACTCCACCAGGGCCAGCGTCTGATCGGCATGCGTGGCATAGCCGGTGTCGACCAGCGCCGTTTCCTCGGCTCCGACGAAGAGGATGTTGTTCGAAGACAGCCAGCCCCGCTCGAACACGATGACATTCGCCGGCAGCCCGGCGCTGGCTTCCCCGTGGCGCCCCACGCGCTCAGGCACCGGCGCTGGTGCGCAACTCGCGCCGCAGGATCTTCCCCACGTTGGTCTTGGGCAGCGACTCGCGGAACTCGATGTGCTTCGGCCGCTTGTAGCCGGTGAGCTGTCCGTTGCAGTACTGGAGCACGGCGTCTTCCGTCAGCGTCGGGTCCTTGCGGACCACGAAGACCTTGATGGCTTCGCCCTGCTTCTCGTCCGGCACGCCCACCGCCGCACATTCGACGACGCCCGGGCACAGCGAGATCACGTTTTCCAGCTCGTTGGGGAACACGTTGAAACCGCTCACGAGGATCATGTCCTTCTTGCGGTCGACGATTCGGCTGTAGCCGTCTTCCTGCATCACGGCGATGTCGCCGGTGCGCATGAAGCCGTCGGCCGTGAAGGCTGCGGCCGTCTCGGCGGGTTGGTTGTAGTAGCCGGTCATCACGTTCGGGCCCTTGATGCACAGCTCGCCCGCCTGGCCGATCGGCAGCGATTGGCCTTCATCGTCCTTGATCGCGATCTCAATGCTCGGCAACGGCAGACCGATGGTGCCCGTGAACTTCGTGTTCGACACCGGGTTGTTGGTGCCGATCGCACAGGTCTCGCTCATGCCCCAGCCTTCGATCATCGGGCAGCCGGTGGCTTCGAACCACTTGCGCGCCGTGCCTTCAGAGGCGGCCATGCCACCGGCCTGTGACACGAACAGCGTGGAGAAGTCGACCGTCTTGAACTCCGGGTGCATCAGCAGCGCATTGAACAGGGTGTTCACCGCCGGCAGCATGTGGAAGGGCCGCTTCTTCAGCACCGCGACGAACTTGTTGAAGTCGCGCGGGTTCGGAATCAGCGTCATGTGCGAGCCCTGGCGGATCACCAGCAGGCACAGCGTCAGCGCGAAGATGTGATACAGCGGCAGCGCGGCGATGCTGTTGACCTTCGCCAGATCGCCGGCCCGCGCCAGTGCGGGCGTGAACCAGGCTTCGGCCTGCAGCGTGGCGGCCACGATGTTGCGATGGGTCAGCACCGCACCCTTCGACAGGCCGGTGGTGCCGCCCGTGTACTGCAGGAAGGCGATCGAATCGAGCGTGCTCTGGTCGGGCCCGAGCGTGCGACCGCGGCCTTCGGCAATCGCCTGCTTGAACGGCGTGACCGTGCGGCCGTCGCTCAGGGGCAGCTTGTAGGGCGGCACCATCTTGGCCAGGTGGCGCACGGCCACCGTGATCCAGGCGCCGTACAGCCCGCCGAGCAGGTCGCCCATCGCGGTCATCACCACGTGCTTGACGGGCGTGCGCTCGATCACCTGTTCGAGCGTGGCGGCAAAGTTCTCGAGGATGACGATGGCGGTGGCGCCGGAGTCCTTGAGCTGGTGCTCCAGCTCGCGTGCCGTGTACAACGGATTGACGTTGACGCAGGTGTAGCCCGCGCGCAGCACGGCGCACATCGTGACCGCGAACTGCGGCACGTTGGGCAGCATGATCGCCACCCGCGCACCGGGCGCGAGGCCCTGCGATTGCAGCCAGGCGCCCATCGCCTTCGAGAGCGTGTCGAGCTCGCCGTACGACATCCAGCGCTCCATGCAGACCGAGAACGGACGGTCCTTGTAGCGGCCGAAGGCCTCGTCGAACATGTGAGGCAGGGAGCGGTACTGCTCCGGATGAATCTCGTGCGGCACGCCGGCCGGGTAGTTCTGTCGCGCGGATGTCTGCATGCAAGCTCCTTTGGCGCGGATTGTGGGAGCCAATGCCTCCCACCCGCCAGCGGGCTTGTCCTAGGGGCGTGTGCCCGGTGTCGCGCAGGCGATAGCCGCCGCGCGCGTCCGGGCCATGAACAAGCGATCAGGCGTTGCCGGATTCGCCCGGCAGCAGCACGCCGGCCGGGATGTCGGGCTGCACCTCGAGCGCGCGGTACAGCGGCGTGAAGTCGGGCGCCGTGAGGTCGAAAAGCTGCGCGAAGTTCTCGATCACGAAGTAGTTGGCCTGGTAGGTGTCGATCTTGTATTGCGTGCGCATGGTGCGCAGCAGGTCGAGCGGGAGGCGATGCGGCGCGGGGCTGCGTACCGCGTGCTGCAGCTCGCCGACCGAACTCAGGATGCCGGCACCGTACGCACGCAGGCCTTCGGGCTGGCGGATCAGGCCGAACTCGACCGTGTACCAGTACAGCCGCGCGAGCTTCTCGCCGGCGCCCAGCTCGTGCGCCTTGATGCCGCCCTGGCCGTAGCGCTGCACGTAGTCGGCGAATGTCGGGTCGAACAGCATCGGCACGTGGCCGAACAGGTCGTGGAACACGTCGGGCTCGACGATGTAGTCGAACTCTTCGGGCTTGCGGATCCAGTCGGTCACCGGGAACTTGCGGTTCGCCAGCAGCGTGAAGAAGGGCAGCTCGGGAATGAGCCCCGGCACCGCCACGATCTCCCAGCCGGTGGCGCGGTGCAGGCGCTCGTTGAGTTCCTCGAAGCGCGGGATGCGGTCTTTCACGCCGAGCAGCGGCAGCGACTTGATGAAAGCATCGCAGGCCAGGCCCGTCAGCTGCGCGGCCTGGCGTTCGTACAGCCGCTTGTAGGTGTCATGGTCGGCCGCCGTGTAGCTGGCCCAGTCCTGCGGGCAGGTGTAGTCGGCTTGCACCGAACCGCCGCGCGAGTAGTCGCCGCGCGGCGGGCGATCGGATGCGCCATAGACGGCGGGGGTGACAACGGCGGCAGGGGAATCCATGGGGCCTTCGGTTTCTCGGGTTATTTGAGCCAGCGGTCCATCACGCGCTGGAAGTCGCCGCCGGCTTGCTGCAGGTGCAGCCATTGGTCGACATACGATTTGAAAGCCACGTCGTCGCGCGGCAGCATCCAGGCCATCTCGCCGTACTGCAGCGGCTTGTCGGGGTTCACGGCGCACAGCCCGGGCTTGAGCTTTTGCTGCGTGATGGCCTCGGCCGATTCGGTGACGAACACGTCGGCGCGGTTGGCCAGGATCTCGTCGAAGATCGTGACGTTCTCGCCGTGCAGCGTGAGCCTGGCCTGCTTGAAGTTGGTGCGGGCGAAGCGTTCGTTGCTGCCGCCCGGGTTGAAGATCACGCGGGTCGACGGCTGGTCGATGGCCGCCACGCTCTGGTACTTGGCCACGTCGGCGCAGCGCGCGATGGGCGTCTTGCCGTTGACCATGTAGGGCGCGCTGAAGAAGGCGCGCTTCTGGCGGTCGGTGGTCACCGACACGCCGCCCACGGCGATGTCGCACTTGCCTGCGGCCAGATCGGGCAGCAGGTTGGCCCACGTCGTCTTGACCCATTCGGGCTTCGCGCCGAGGCTGGCGCTGAAGCCCGTCATCAGGTCGACGTCGATGCCTTCGAACGAGGCGTCGGCCTTCTGGAAGCTGAAGGGCCGGTAGTCGCCCGGCGTGCAGATGCGCAGCACCGCCGCCTTCTGCACCGTGTCCAGATGCGAGGCGCCCGCGCCGGCCGCGGGCGGCGCCGAGGCGCAGCCCGAGAGCACGACCGCAGCGGCGGCTGCCGCGACGAAGGAAGTGACGACAGTCGAAGAAGACGCGTGGCGCATGCCGGGCTCCAGGGCAGTGGTGAAGCGCCTTATTTTGCGGCGCTCAGCACGCCACGGCGCATCTGGTCGAGCTCGATGCTCTCGAACAGCGCCTTGAAGTTGCCGTTGCCGAAACCGTCGTCGCCCTTGCGCTGGATGAACTCGAAGAAGATCGGGCCCAGCTGGTTCTCGCTGAAGATCTGCAGCAACAGGGCGTCCTTCTTGCCGTCGATCAGGATCTTGCGCTTCTTCAGCTCGGCCACGCTTTCGCCGTGCTCGGGGATGCGCTTGTCGATCAGCTCGTAGTACGTGTCGATGGTGTCCAGCAGCGTCACGCCGTTGGCACGCAGCGCGTCGACGCTCTCGTACAGGTTGTCCGAGCCCATGGCGATGTGCTGGATGCCCTCGCCCTTGTACATGTCCAGGTACTCCTGGATCTGGCCGGCCTGTTCCTTGCCTTCTTCGTTGATCGGGATGCGGATCTTGCCGCAGGGGCTGGTCATGGCCTTGCTCTTCACGCCCGTCACCTGGCCTTCGATGTCGAAGTACTTCACTTCGCGGAAGTTGAAGAGCTTCTCGTAGAAGTTGGCCCACACGTCCATGCGGCCGCGGTACACGTTGTGCGTCAGGTGGTCGATGTAGGTCAGGCCGTTGCCCTTGCGCGCCAGCGCGTCCTGCGACGACACGCCCGGCAGCGCCTCGAAGTCCACGTCGTAGAAGCCGATGTTGCCGATGTCGCCCGGCTGCGCGCCGTTCTTGCCCGGCCAGCGGTCCACCAGGTAGATCAGGCTGTCGCCGATGCCCTTGATGGCGGGGATGTTCAGCTCGCCCGGGCCGGCCTTGTCAGCGAAGCCCCAGGCGCCCAGCGCGGTGGCGCGTTCGTAGGCCTGCTTGGCGTCCTGCACGCGGAAGGCGATGGCGCACACGCTCGGGCCGTGCTCGCGCGCAAAACGCTGGGCGAACGAATCGGGCTCGGCATTCAGGATGAAGTTGATCGTGCCCTGGCGGTACAGCAGCACGTTCTTGTGACGGTGCTTGGCGATGGCCACGAAGCCCATGCGCTCGAACACCTTGCCCATCGCGACCGGATCGGGTGCCGCGTACTCGATGAATTCGAAGCCGTCGGTGCCCATCGGGTTCTCCCAGGGCGTGAAGGCGGGGGCGTCGGCGTGGCTCATGGATGCTGTCTCCGGAAAGTGGGGAAGTTGTGCAGAAAGGAAAACAAAGGCCCGGATCCGGGCCGTGCTGCACTGTAGGTCGGAAGGCGTTCAGGTTTTCTGCGTTTCTGGGCGCCATGGGTGGTCATGACGCAGTAAAACTGCAAAAATGGTGAAATGGAAGCACTCGACAAGATAGATCGGCTCATTTTGCGCATGCTGCAAGCAGATGGCCGTGCCACCTACGACCAGATCGCGGAGCAGGTCAGCCTGTCGCCCAGCGCCGTGCTGCGGCGGGTCAAGCGGCTGGAAGAGCACAAGGTCATCGACCGCTACGTGGCCCTGGTCCAGCCCGAGGCGGTCGGCCTGGGCCTCACGGCCTACCTGAACGTGCGGCTCGAAAAGCACACCGAAACCCACAAGCGCAACCCCATGGACCTGTTCCGCGCCAGCGTGCAGACCTGGCCCGAGGTGGTCGAGTGCGCCGCGCTCACCGGCGACATGGACTACCTGCTGCGCGTGGTGGTGGCCGACATGGCGCACTACAGCCGCTTCATCATGGACACCCTGCTGAAGCACCCCAGCGTCGAAGACTGCAAGACCAGCTTTGTGCTTGATCGTGTCAAAGCCACAACATCTGTGCCCGTTTAACCACAAATTGGTTGCGTAAACACCACGGACTCTGGTATCGAGTCACGAATGCGTCCAGAAAGTGTCCTTGCGGGCTTGGTGATTAAGGGAAAACCCTTACATTGGAGCCATGCTTACCGCCAAGACCCTCCTCAAAGCGTCTCTCGGCCTCGGCTCTTTCCTGAAGGCGCCGATGGTTGAGGCGCAACCGCGCGCCGTCAGCGCGCCCCCACCCGTCATGGTGCCGATCCGCTCGATCGGCCCGCGCGAACGCGAACGCATCGCGCGCCACCTGCTGGACCTGACGCCGCACGACCGCTACCTGCGCTTCGGCTATGCCGCGGCCGACGAGCAGGTCCTGCGCTATGTCGAAGGCCTGGACTTCGACCGCGACGAACTGTTCGGCATCTACAACCGCCGCCTCGACCTGATCGCGATGGCGCACGTGGCCTATGCGCCCGGCGACCAGCACAGCGACTGCGCCGAATTCGGCGTGTCCGTGTCGTCGCACGCCCGCGGCCGCGGCTATGGTGCGCGCCTGTTCGAGCGCGCCGTGGTCGCCGCGCGCAACGAAGGCGTGGGCATGCTCTTCATCCATGCGCTGAGCGAAAACGCCGCCATGCTCAAGATCGCCCGCAACGCCGGCGCCACCGTGGTGCGCAGCGGCTCGGAGTCGGAAGCGCACCTGCAGCTGCCCACCGCCACCTTCGACAGCCGCATGAGCGAGATCGCGCTGGAGCACTACGCCGCCGTCGATTTCGCGCTCAAGAGCCGCGCCAAGCAGTTCTGGGCCTTCCTGGCGAGCCTGCAGGAAGTGCGCAGCGGCATGCGCGACGCGCGCAGCAAATCTGCACCTTGAGCGGGCAAGGCCGGCCTATGCCGGCCGGACGGTAGAGCCTGTCATGCGCAATCCGTTATCCTTGTCTCTCTTCAACTCCGCCCTCCCGCAGTGGCCGACCCTCACCCTGAACGCGCTCCCGTTGAACGGGAAGACAAGCGTGGCTTTCTCCAGAAGCTCGCCGAATTCATCCACCCCGGCCCCGATTCGCGCGACGAGCTGATCGAAACCCTCGCCGATGCCGAGGACAACGAGGTGATCGGCGCCGAATCGCGCGTGATGCTCGAAGGCGTGCTGCGCATGGCCGACATGACGGCCGGTGACGTGATGGTCGCGGCGCCGCGCATGGACCTCGTGAACATCGACGCGCCCTTCGACGCGCTGCTGCACGCCGTGATCCAGACCGCGCACTCGCGCTTTCCGGTCTACGAGGGCGAAAAAGAAAACATCATCGGCATCCTGCTCGCGAAGGACCTGCTCAAGCTGCAGCGCGCGCCGGGCCTGAACATCCGCGCCTTGCTGCGTCCGGCAACCTTCGTGCCCGAGAGCAAGGGCCTGAACGATCTGCTGCGCGAATTCCGCGGCAACCGCAACCACCTGGCCATCGTCATCGACGAGTTCGGCCGCGTGGCCGGCCTCATCACCATCGAGGACGTGCTCGAGCAGATCGTTGGCGAGATCGAGGACGAGTTCGACATCGCCGAAGACGAGGGCGACATCTTCGGCTTGGCCGACCACACCTACCGCGTCTCGGGTGACACGCCCATCGAGCGCGTGGCCGAGGCCTTCGGCATCGTCTTCAACGAAGAACAGCTGAGCGAAGACTTCGACACCATCGGCGGACTCATCGCGCACGAGATGGGCCACGTGCCCAAGCGCGGCGAGCACCACGCCATCGGCGGCTTCGACTTCGTCGTGCTGCACACCAAGGGCGGCGCGGTGCGCTGGTTCCGGGTGTCGCCGGCGCGCGGCGGCGACGCGGCCGACTGATGCCGGCGCCCGCAGCAGCGGCCCCGGCCCGCGTCTCGCCCACCTCTCCCCCTTCTTCTGCCGCCTCCGGGCTGCTGCGCCTGCTCGGCTTCGGCCTGGCGGGCGTGGCGCAGGCCCTGTCCATCGCCTGGCCGGGCGACGGCCGTCCGCTGTGGTGGCTGCAGCTGCTGTCGCTGGCCGGGCTGGTCTGGCTGCTCGACGGCCTGCGCGCCCAGGGCGCGGGCTGGCGCCGCGCCGGTCTGCACGGCTGGGTGTTCGCGACCGCCTGGCTCACCGGCAGCTTCTGGTGGCTCTTCATCTCGATGCACACCTACGGCGGGCTGCCGGCGCCGCTGGCGGTGATCGCCGTGCTCGCGCTGGCGGCGGCCCTCGGGCTCTACTACGCCGTGGCCTGCGCCTGGTTCGTGGTGCGCGGGCCGACGGGGCGCGTCGCCGGCGCCTTCGTGTTCGCGGCGCTGTGGACGCTGGCCGAGCTCGTGCGCGGCAGCTGGTTCACCGGCTTTCCCTGGGGCGCGGGCGGCTACGCCCATGTCGACGGTCCGCTGGCAGCGCTGGCGCCGTGGGTCGGCGTGTATGGCATCGGCGCCGCGGCGGCACTGGCCGTGGCGCTGGTCGCGCGACGCCTGCCGCTGCGTGACGTGGTGCCGACGGCGCTGGCCGCCGTGCTGCTCGCCGCGGTCTTCGTGCTGCCGAACCTTGTCTCGCCGCTGCCCGCCGATGCGCGCGGCGCGCAGGGCACTGCCGGCGCGCTGCAGGTCGCGCTGCTGCAGGGCAACATCCCGCAGGACGAGAAATTCATTCCGGGCGGCGGCATCGAAACCGCGCTGCGCTGGTACGCCGAACAGCTGCGCGACGCCAAGGCCCAACTCGTGGTCACGCCCGAAACGGCGCTGCCGCTGCTGCCGCGCCAGCTGCCCGCCGGCTACCTCGACGCGATCCAGGAACGCTACGGCCAGCCGGGCTCGCAGCAGGCGGCCATCGTCGGCCTGCCGCTCGGCGACGGGCCGGGCACCTACCGCAACGCCGTGCTCGGCTTCATGCCCGGTGGCGCGGCGCAGCCCTACGCCTACAGCAAGCACCACCTCGTGCCTTTCGGCGAATTCATTCCGCCGGGCTTTCGCTGGTTCATCCGCATGATGAGCATCCCGCTCGGCGATTTCGAGCGCGGCGGGCTGGCGCAGGCGCCTTTCGTCTGGCAGGGCCAGCGCATCGCGCCCAACATCTGCTACGAAGATTTGTTCGGCGACGAGATCGGCGCGAACTTCCGCGACGAGGCCACGGCGCCGACCATCCTGCTCAACGTCAGCAACATCGCCTGGTTCGGCGACTCGGTCGCCATCGACCAGCACCTGGCCATCTCGCGCATGCGCGCGCTCGAGTTCGCGCGGCCGATGGTGCGGTCCACCAACACCGGCGCCACCGTGGTGATCGACGCCGCGGGCCGCGTCACGCACCAGCTGCCGCGCCTCACGCGCGGCGTGCTCGAAGCGCCGGTCGAGGGTCGGCGCGGGCTCACGCCCTTCGCGCGCTGGGTCGCACCCTTCGGCCTGTGGCCGCTGTGGATCGCGGCGCTCGCGATCGTCGCACTGGGCGCGGTCTTCTTCCGGCCCGGGCGCACCCGGGGCTGAGGCGTACCGGCGGATGCAAATTCGACGTCGTCGTCCATGAAGCACCACCACCGCCCCAAGCCCGCCGCGCCATCCGTGGTCGATGGCACAGGCGACCTTCGCGCCAGGGGCTCGGTGCTCGAAGTCTTTCTCGCTTTCCTGAAGCTCGGCCTGACCTCCTTCGGCGGACCGGTGGCGCACCTGGGCTACTTCCGCACGGAGTTCGTGGAGCGCCGCAAGTGGCTCGACGACAAGCGCTATTCCGACCTCGTGGCGCTGTGCCAGTTCCTGCCCGGTCCCGCGAGCAGCCAGGTCGGCATCGCCCTGGGGCTCGGCCGCGCGGGCTGGGGCGGGGCGCTGGCGGCGTGGCTCGGGTTCACGCTGCCGTCCGCCGTGGCGCTCATCCTCTTTGCGGCCGGTGTCACGCACTGGGCGGGCCTGGCGCAATCGGGTGCGGTGCACGGGCTGAAGGTCGTTGCGGTGGCCGTCGTCGCGCAGGCGGTGTGGGGCATGGCGAAGTCGCTGTGCCCCGACCGGCTGCGTGCGGGCGTGGCCATCGTCGCGGCGCTGCTGGTGCTCGCGGTGCCGTCGGCCATGGGGCAGATCGCCGCCATCGTCGCCGGGGGCGTCGTCGGCCGGTGGGCGCTGCCGCCCGGCCACCTGCCCGCCGCGCAGCACCGCGACCACGGCGTGAGCAGGGCGACCGGTGCCGCGCTGCTGGGCCTGTTCGCCGCGCTGCTCGTCGCACTGCCGATGCTGGCTGCGGCGACGGATTGGCCGCCGCTCTCCGTCATTGCGTCGTTCTACCGGTCGGGCGCGCTGGTGTTCGGCGGCGGCCACGTCGTGCTGCCCTTGCTGCAGGCGGGCGTGGTGCCGACGGGCCTGGTCTCGAACGACGTGTTCCTGGCGGGCTACGGCGCAGCGCAGGCCGTGCCGGGGCCTTTGTTCACCTTCGCGGCCTTCCTCGGCGCCGCCATGCCGGGGCCGTTCGGCGGTTGGGTGGGTGGCTTGGCGCTGCTGCTGGCCATCTTCCTGCCGGCCTTCCTGCTGGTGGCGGGTGCGCTGCCGTTCTGGGAGACGCTGCGCCAGCGCGACGGCGTCCAGCGCGCGATGGCGGGCGTCAACGCGGCGGTCGTCGGCGTGCTGCTCGCCGCGCTCTACGACCCGGTGTGGACGAGCGCGATCCACTCGAAGGCCGACTTCGGGCTGGCGCTGGCGGCGTTCGGCTTGCTGGTCTACGCGCGCCTGTCGCCGGTGTGGGTCGTCGGGCTGGCGGCGGTGGCGGGCTGGCTGCTGGCCCTCTAAGGCCGGCGCATGACCGCATGCCATGCCGGCATGCAGCGGCATGGCATGCGGGCATGGTTCATGTATCTTCCTCGCCGCCTCGAGAAATCATCCTCAAACCAAGGAGCCCGTATGTACTTTTCTACCCATTTCCGTGCCTTTGCGGCCGGTGCCGCACTGCTCGCGGCCAGCGCGCTCGCGCAGGCCCAGCAGGCGCTGCCCAACGTGGTGATCCTGGCGACCGGCGGCACCATCGCCGGTGCCGGCGCGTCGGCCGTCAACAGCGCGACCTACGCGGCCGCCAAGGTCGGCGTCGAGAAGCTGATCGCCGGCCTGCCCGAGCTGGCCAAGGTCGCCAACGTGCGCGGCGAGCAGGTGTTCCAGGTGGCCTCCGAAAGCCTCACCAACGACAACCTGATGACGCTGGCCAAGCGCGTCTCGGCGCTGTCCAAGCAGTCGGACGTGGACGGCATCGTCATCACCCACGGCACCGACACGCTGGAAGAAACCGCCTACTTCCTGACGCTCACCGTGCACACCAACAAGCCGATCGTGGTGGTCGGCTCGATGCGCCCGGGCACGGCCCTGTCGGCCGACGGTGCGCTCAACCTGTACGACGCCGTGAACGTGGCGGGCAGCAAGGACGCGATGGGCAAGGGCGTGCTCGTGACGATGGGCGACAACATCGACACCGGCCGCGACGTGAGCAAGAACGTCAACATCAAGACCAGCGCGTTCTCCAGCCAATGGGGACCGCTGGGCATGATCGTCGAGGGCAAGAACTACTGGTTCCGCGCGCCGGTCAAGCGCCACACCACGAACTCGGAGTTCAACATCGACACCATCACCGCGCTGCCGCCGGTCGAGATCGCCATGGGCTACGAAGGCGTGTCGTCGGTGGCCATCGACGCCATCGCCAAGAGCGGCGCCAAGGCGCTGATCCACGGCGGCACGGGCAATGGCTCGGTGGCCGACCGCATCGTGCCGAACCTGCAGAAGGCACGCACCGACGGCGTGATCGTCATCCGCAGCTCGCGCGTGCCCGACGGCTTCGTGATCCGCAACGCCGAGCAGCCCGACGACAAGTACGACTGGGTGGTGGCGCACGACCTGCGCCCGCAGAAGGCGCGCATCCTGGCGATGGTGGCCTTGACCAAGACCAACAACACCAAAGAGCTTCAGCGCATCTTCTGGGAATACTGATCGACGGTCAGCGCGCGGTGCGGCGCTTGCGGTGCCGCGCGTATTCCAGGCTGCTCACGCACACCAGCAGCCAGCCCAGGCCGGTCAGCAGGCCGGCCGCGACATCGCTCGCGAAGTGCACCTGCAGGAAGATCCGGCTGCAGGCGATGGTGACGATGGCCGCCACCGCGGCCATGGCGGCCGGCACATGCCAGCGCGCCGGCAGCAGCCGCAGCGCCAGGTACAGCAGCATCCCGTAGCTCACGATCGCGCCCGCGCTGTGGCCGCTGGGAAAGCTGAAGCTCGTTTCCAGCGCCAGCCCGTGGTCATGCACCGGCCGGGCCCGCGCAAAGATGTGCTTGAGCGCGGGGTTCAGCACCACGATGCCGCCGAGCGCAGTCACCCAGCCCAGCGCCAGCCCACGATGCGCGTTGCGCCACAGCAGCAGCGCGACCAGTCCGCACACGGGCGCGAGCAGTTGCGCATCGCCCAGGTGCGTGAGCCAGCTGAAGCTCACGAGCGCGCCCCACGGCACATGGGCGGCGATGGCGTCGGCCAGCGCCTGGTCGGCGCGGCCCATGGTGCGGCCGTCGCCCAGGTGCGAGGCGATCCACGCGACCAGCACCGCCGCCGCCAGGATCAGCACGAAGCCCAGGCCCAGGCCGAGCGCCAGGCGCGATTCGTCAGGTTCGCCCGTGTCGGGCAAAGGATGACGCCGTTGCAGCATCCGGCAGGCGAGGCCGGCGCCGAGCACCGACACGGTCAGCGCGAGCGCGAACCAGGCCAGGGCGTGTTCGCCCAGCTGTTGTGCGAGAAGAACCAAGGGGGCTGAAGAAGAAAGAAGAAGGGTGTCCGCAGGAGGCATGCGGCGCAACCCTAAGGGGCCGTCGCGCGGCTGGCAAGCGGAAGCCGCAATAGGTCGACGCGCGTGAAGGCTTTGTCTGCCGCCGAATGGTCCCAGCGCTCGACCACGCACACGCGCTGCGCGCCGTCGCCGGACGCTTCCGCGCGCAGCACGTTCACCGAATTCGGCGCGTCCCAGCGCACGCGCGTCGACACGGCGGTGCCGGCCTGTACCGCCCAGGCCGTGGGCGGGCAGCCCGGAAAACGCTCGTCCAGCGGGCGCACGAAAGGCAGGTGGATGTGGCCGCCGACGATCAGGTCGGCGCCCGCCGCCGTCCAGCGCGCCACCGCCGCCGCGCGCCCGTGCAGGCGGTTCTGCCGGTCTTCGGGCCGCGTCACCAGCACCGGCTGGTGCGTCACGACCACGCGCACCTGCCGGGGCGAAGCCTGTGCCAGCCGCGCCGCCACGCGCTCGACCTGCGCGGGCGACACCTCGCCGTCCTCGTGCCGGTACCAGCGCGTCGTGTTGACCGTGACCACCAGCCAGTCGTCGCAGGCGAACACCGGCTCCAGATCGGCGCCGAAGGCCTCCGTGTAGCGGCCGTAGGGCGAGAAGACGCGCGCCGCCAACTGGAACAGCGGGATGTCGTGGTTGCCCGGAATCGCCACCACCGGCGCCGCCAGCCGCTCGGCAAAGGCGCGCGCCGCCGCGAACTGGCGGCGCGTGGCGCGCTGCGTGATGTCGCCCGACAGCAGCACCGCCTGCGGCGCCAGCGCGTGCGCCAGGCGTTCGAGCGCCTGCAGCACCTCGGGTTGTTCGGTGCCGAAGTGCGGGTCGGACACTTGCAGCAGGCAGCTCATGGCCGTGCCGCCTCCAGCTCGGGCGCGCTGTCGGGCCGTACCAGCCACAGCGGGTCGGGCGCCACGCGGAACAGCAGGGGCATGTCGACCCAGTCGATCTCGCCGTCGGTGGCGATCTTCACGCGGCGCGGCGTGCGCAGCCGGCCGGCCTTCACCGTCATCGACTCGAAGGGAAAGCTCAGCACCTCGTCGGCGTCGCCCAGCCGCCCGAGCGCACCGCGCACCAGCAGCCCCGGCATCGCCAGCAGGCCGACCGGCTTGAGCGCCACGGCGGTCAGCCGGCCCTGCTCGGGCGCCTCGGCGTGGTCGACGCCCGCCTGCATCAGCTGCAACGGGTTGTTGCCCACGAACAGCGTGGGCGTGCGGATGTCGCGCTCGTGGCCGTGCGAGGCGATGCGCAACTGCCAGTGGCGATGGCGCCCGCGCAGCACCGTCAGCAGGCCCGAGTAGAAGGCGATCCAGCGGTGGCGGCCGAAGCGTGCCTTGTGGCTCTCGCGCTCCTCCAGCAGGTCGGCATACAGGCCCATGCTGGCATTCACCAGGAACACGCGGTCGTTCACCAGCCCCACCTGCACCGCCCGGGGCTGCTGCGTGAGCAGCACCTGCAGCGCCTGCGCCGTGTCGCGCGGAATGCCGTGGGTGCGGCTGAAATAGTTGAAGGTGCCCTGCGGCAGCACGCCGAAGGGGCAGCCGCTGCCCAGCGTGGCCTGGGCCACGGCGTTGATGGTGCCGTCGCCGCCCGCGGCTACCACCACGCCGCCCACGGCCCGGGCGCGCTCGACCGCCTCGCGCGCCAGCGCCTGCACGCGGCCGGGGCCGTCCACGAGGAACACGCGGTGCCGGCGGCCGTCCGCGGCAAAGGCGTCGTCGATGACCTGCCGGGCCTGCGCGGCGTCTTCGCTGCCGGAACCGGCATTGAGCACGATGAAAAAAGGAGTGTCGGGGCCGATGTGGGGCGGTGCCATGCAGTGAGAGAGGGGGAAAGCGCAGGAAAGTGCCGAAAGCGGCGGGAAACGCAAAAAAGCGCGCGGGGCCGGGCTTTGTCCCACGCCCGCGCGGGCTGTTGCGGCAGCCGGCATCCCGAGCGGCTGTGGGAGAGTTGCCCTCCCGCGAACGTAAAATCGTCCGCTTTCGCGGCCTGTGCCGCGCCACCGTCCCGTCCAATGTCCGGCCCCCGACGCCGGCCAGCTTCATGTTGACCTTCCAGCAAATCATTCTCAAACTGCAGTCGTACTGGGCCGACAAGGGCTGCGCGCTCCTGCAACCGTACGACATGGAAGTGGGCGCAGGCACCTCGCACACCGCCACCTTCCTGCGCGCGCTCGGTCCCGAGCCCTGGAAGGCCGCCTACGTGCAGCCCAGCCGCCGCCCCAAGGACGGCCGCTACGGCGAGAACCCCAACCGCCTGCAGCACTACTACCAGTACCAGGTCGTGCTCAAGCCCGCGCCCAGCAACATCCTGGAGCTCTACCTCGGCAGCCTCGAGGCCCTGGGCTTCGACCTGAAGAAGAACGACATCCGCTTCGTGGAAGACGACTGGGAGAACCCCACGCTCGGCGCCTGGGGCCTGGGCTGGGAAGTCTGGCTCAACGGCATGGAAGTGACGCAGTTCACCTACTTCCAGCAGGTCGGCGGCATCGACTGCAAGCCCATCACCGGCGAGATCACCTACGGCCTGGAGCGCCTGGCCATGTACTTGCAGGGCGTGGACAACGTCTACAACCTCACCTGGACCGACGGCCTGAGCTACGGCGACGTCTACAAGCAGAACGAGGTCGAGCAGTCGACCTACAACTTCGAGCACAGCGACGCCGAGTTCCTCTTCACCGCCTTCGCCGCGCACGAAAAGCAGGCCAAGCACCTCATGACCGAGCAGCTCGCGCTGCCGGCCTACGAGCAGGTGCTCAAGGCCGCGCACAGCTTCAACCTGCTGGACGCGCGCGGCGCGATCAGCGTGACCGAGCGCGCGGCCTACATCGGCCGCATCCGCAACCTCGCGCGCAGCGTGGCGCAGAGCTACTACGACAGCCGCGAACGCCTGGGCTTCCCGATGGCCCCGCGCGAGTGGGTGGCGCAGATGCCCCCGAAGAAAGCCGCCTGAGCGATGACGACCCCCATGAACAACAAGAACTCCCTGCTGGTTGAACTGTTTGTCGAAGAGCTGCCGCCGAAGGCGCTGAAGAAGCTCGGCGAGGCCTTTGCCGGCGTGCTGCGCGACCAGCTCGTGGCCCAAGGCCTGGCCGAAGCCGGCTCGGTGCTCACGCCCTACGCGTCGCCTCGCCGCCTGGCCGCGCACCTCACGCACGTGGCCGAGCGCGCCGCCGACAAGGCCGTGTCGCAAAAGCTCATGCCCGTGGCCGTGGGGCTCGATGCCTCGGGCCAGCCCACGCCCGCGCTGCTCAAGCGCCTGGCCGCGCTCGGCGCCGACGCCTCGGCCGTGCCGGGCCTCAAGCGCGCCATGGACGGCAAGGCCGAAGCCCTGTTCTACGAAAGCACCGCCAAGGGCGCCACGCTGGCCGAAGGCCTGCAGAAGGCGCTGGCCGAAGCCATCGCCAAGCTGCCGATCCCCAAGGTCATGAGCTACCAGCTCGAAAGCGGCTGCGAGCTGCCCGGCTGGAGCAGCGTGAGCTTCGTGCGCCCCGCGCACGGCCTCGTGGCATTGCATGCCGACACCGTGGTGCCCATCGAGGCGCTGGGCCTGAAGGCCGGCCGCGAGACGCACGGCCACCGCTTCGAGGCGGCGGTCGACCCCGTGGTGCTGCGCGATGCCAACAGCTACGCCCTGCAGCTGCAGGACGACGGCGCCGTCATCGCGAGCTTTGAAGCGCGCCGCGCCGAAATCGCACGCCAGCTCGCGGCCGCCGCCGTGACGGTGGGTGGCGGCTCGGTGCCGATCCACGACGACGCGCTGCTCGACGAAGTGACCGCGCTGGTCGAACGCCCCAACGTGCTGGTCTGCAGCTTCGAGCCCGAGTTTCTCGAAGTGCCGCAGGAGTGCCTCATCCTCACGATGAAGGCCAACCAGAAGTACTTTCCGCTGCTCGATGCGTCGAGCAAACTGACGAACAAGTTCCTCGTCGTCAGCAACATCACGCCCGACGACGCGAGCGCGGTCATCCAGGGCAACGAGCGCGTCGTGCGCCCGCGCCTGGCCGATGCCAAGTTCTTCTTCGACCAGGACCGCAAGAAATCGCTGGCCTCGCGCGTCGAGTCGCTCGGCAAGGTGGTCTATCACAACAAGCTCGGCACGCAGGGCGAACGCGTGCAGCGCGTGATGCACATCGCGCGCGGCATTGCCGAAAAGCTCGGCGACGCCACGTTGGCTGCGCAGGCGACCCAGGCCGCTCAGTTGGCCAAGGCCGACCTCGTGACCGACATGGTCGGCGAGTTCCCCGAGCTGCAGGGCACGATGGGCCGCTACTACGCGCTGCACGACGGCCTCGACGCCGCAGTGGCCGACGCCATCGAAGACCACTACAAGCCGCGCTTCGCCGGCGACGAGCTGCCGCGCAACAGCGTGGGCCTCGCGGTCGCGCTGGCCGACAAGCTCGAGACGCTGGTCGGCATGTTCGGCATCGGCAACCTGCCCACCGGCGACCGCGACCCGTTCGCGCTACGCCGCCACGCGCTGGGCGTGATCCGCATGCTGATCGAGAAAGACCTCGCGCTGGGGCTCGACGCCCTGCTGCAAGATGCCGCCGCGCAGTTCAGCGCCATCGACGGTTTCGACAGCAGCAAGGCCACGGTCGAGCTGCGCGACTTCATCCTCGACCGCTTGGCCGGCAGCCTGCGCGAGCAGGGCGCCAGCGCCCAGGAAGTCGACGCCGTGCTGGCCCCGCTGCCGCAGCGCCTGGGCGAAGTGCCCAAGCTGCTGGCGGCCGTGCGCGCCTTCGCCGCACTGCCCGCCGCCGCCGCGCTGGCTGCTGCCAACAAGCGCATCGGCAACATCCTGAAGAAGGCGCCCGAAGCCGACGCCCACGTCAGCGAGCTGCTGCTGCAGGAGCCCGCCGAGAAGGCGCTGCACGCCGCCATGGCGCAGGTCGTGCCCGCGGCCAACGCCCAGTTCGACGCGGGCGACTACACCGGCTCGCTGCAGACGCTGGCCGCGCTGCGCGAACCGGTCGATGCGTTCTTCACGGACGTGATGGTGAATGCCGAGCAGGCCGACCTGCGGCTGAACCGCCTGGGCCTGCTGATGTCGCTGCACGCCGCGATGAACCGCGTGGCGCAGCTCGAACGGCTGGCCGTCTGATCTTCCAGACAACCTCACCATGGGTGGCTCTGCCATGAAACTCGTCATCCTCGACCGCAACGGCACGATCAACGTGCACCGCGAAGACTTCGTCAAGAGCGACATCGAGTGGACGCCGCTGCCCGGAGCGCTCGAGGCCGTGGCGCGGCTCAACCATGCGGGCTGGCACGTGGTGGTCGCGTCGAACCAGTCGGGCCTGGGCCGCGGGCTGTTCGACATGGCCTCGCTCAATGCCATGCACGCCAAGATGCACAAGATGCTCGCGGCCGTGGGCGGCAAGGTGGATGCGGTGTTCTATTGCCCGCACAGCCCCGACGAAGGCTGCGACTGCCGCAAGCCCAAGGACGGGTTGTTCCTTCAGATCGGCGACCGCTTCGGCATCGACCTGAAGGGCGTGCCGACCGCGGGCGACAGCCTGCGCGACCTGCAGGCCGGCGCCGCTGCCGGCTGCGAACCGCATCTCTTGCTCACGGGCATGGGCGCGGCCTGCCGCGGGGTTCACCCGCTGCCTTCCGAATATCCGGCGGACACGAGGGTGCATGAAGACCTCGCCGCCTTTGTCGACTTTTTGCTCGCGCGCGAAGCGCGGGCTGCACTGCAGGTGGCTGTCTGATGGCGTTTATCCGTTCCGTTCTCCACGCCCTGTGGATGCTTGTCACCGTGGTGCCCTGGGGCATCATCATGTGCGTCAGCTCGCTCTGGAAGCGTGGCATTCCGCTGTACTGGATGGCCGAGCAATGGCTCAGCTGGGCCATCGGTGGCGCGCGCGTGCTGCTGGGCATCAAGACCCGCGTGACCGGCATGGAAAACCTGCCGACCGACCAACTCGCCGGCGCGGTGCTGCTGGTGAAGCACCAGTCCACGCTCGAGACTTTCCTCATGCCCACGCTGATGCCGCATCCGCTGGCCTTCGTTTTCAAGAAGGAACTGATCTACGTGCCGTTCTTCGGCTGGGCGATGGCGCGGCTGGACATGATCCACATCGACCGGAGCCAGCGCGCGCAGGCGTTCAACAAGGTGGTGAACCAGGGCCGCAAGCTGCTCGCGCAGGGCATCTGGATCATCATGTTCCCCGAAGGCACGCGCATTCCGCGTGGCCAGAAGGGCACCTACAAGAGCGGCGGCACGCGCCTGGCCTGCGAAACCGGCGTGCCCGTGATCCCGATTGCCGTCACCTCGGCCAAGGTCTGGCCGCGCAAAGCTTTCATCAAGCGCCCTGGCGTGGTCGACGTGTCGATCGGCCCGGCGATCTCGAGCGTGGGCCGCAAGCCCGACGAGCTGATGCGTGAAGTCGAAGCCTGGATCGAGGCCGAGATGCGCCGCCTCGACCCCGAGGCTTACAGCGACAGCCCGGCGCAGCCGCAGCAGACGTTGCCGCGCGAAGCGGGCTGACGCGCCACCCTCAGACCCGGGCCCGACATGCGGGGAATGCTGCAGTTCACGATGGACCTCTTCGAGGGGCTGGGGAGCACGCCGGCGCCTGCTGCTGCGCCGCCGCGGCGGCCGCGGAAGAAGGCGCCAGCGCCACCTGCTGCTCCCGTGCCGGTGGTGGCCGATGTGCCTTCATCCATCGGGCCGGTGGATCCGCGTCCTGCGGTGCCGCTGGCTGACACGTTGACGCTGGCGAATTTCGTACATCCGCAGGCCACGCGTGAAGTGGTGTTGGGGTCGGCGCGGGTGGCCTACGAGTTCAAGCGCGGGCAGCGCAAGACGATCGGCTTTCTTGTGGGTGCCGAAGGACTGTCGGTGCGGGCGCCGCGGTGGGTCACCTTGCGTGATGTCGATGCGGCGGTGCGGGAGAAGGCCGACTGGATTCTGCGCAAGCTGGCGGAGACGCAGCAACGCAATGCACGTGTTGAGGCGACGCGGATTGCTTGGGAAGATGGGGCGGAGTTTCCTTTTCTTGGCGAGCTGGTGGTGATCCGGCTCGATCCGAAGCACGGTTTCGCGAGCGTTGGCGGCACGCTCGACCCCGCTGTCGAAGGCGGTGGGCCTCGCACTTTGCGGTTGGCTGTGGCGCAGAACGCTGCGCCTTCGCAGATTCGGGATGCGGCGCAGGCCTGGTTGATGCGGCAGGCTCGCAAGCTGTTCATCGAACGGCTGGATCACTTTGCGCCGCTGCTGGGGGTGTCATGGCAGAAGCTGTCGCTCTCTAACGCTGCTACGCGGTGGGGGAGTGCGAGTGCGGATGGGTCGATTCGGCTGAACTGGCGGTTGATTCACTTTCGCCTGCCGGTGATCGACTACGTTGTGGCGCATGAGCTGGCGCATCTGCGGGTGATGGATCACTCGCATCGGTTCTGGGAAACCGTTGAAAGCGTGGTGCCTGACTATGGGGTGCTTAGGCAGCAGTTGAAGGATGAGGCTGTGCCTCGGTGGGGCTGATTTTTCTTGTTTGCTTCCCGGGGCCGGGAGTTCCGCCCGGCGGCGGACTCACTTTCTTTTGCTTCGCCAAAAGAAAGTAAGCAAAGAAAAGGCGACCCCACTGTCTGCGTCCCTCCGCTTCGCTACGGGCAACCTGCGGTGCTCGCGTTTCGCGGGGTCTCGCAGAACTCGCTTCGCTCAAACAGCTGCGAG
>NZ_JBWKYF010000090.1:0-20952 GCF_059423605.1 Variovorax sp. GW460-12-1-14-LB1 | reverse complement strand
GTGTTGTTGTCATGGGCGTTGTCACTCCGACATCAAGAGGGAAGCCAGGGCCAAGAGGCCGCTGCCAGCGAGGCTCAGCCCGCTGGCGGCCCACAGGGCTTTCACGTCGCGCGGTTCGCAGCCTTCGCGGCGCGCATGCCAGGCGGCGTAGGCCAGGGCCCCCGCCATGGTCAGCGCGGGCCAGTGCAGATCAAGACCGTTCATCGCGCGGCCCCCGATGCGGCGCGTGCGCGCGGGCATTCGGCGCGGTAGGACAGCCGGGTCGCGCCCGTGCGCACGTGCAGGCGCACGGCGCCGAGCGTCAACGGGAAGGCATCCGGCACGGTGGCGCGAGCGCGAGGAAGGCGGAAACGGGAGAAGAAGCGTTGCGCGGCGAGGCGCCAGGAAGGGAGCAGTGCGGCCATGTCGAAACTTCGCGAGAAGTCAGGAAAGGGCCGTCCCTTGCAAGGTGGAGGTGCAAGACCGAGGTCGTCCTCGGCCCGGTTCGCGCAGGGCGCGCGAACAAAAAAATGATAGCAGGGAAATCGGGGGCGACGCCCTCAGCCCCCGCGTGCGCGCACCTGGGCCGCGTGCAGGAGGCGGGCGCTGTCCACCTTCTGCTTGGACAGGAGCCGCATCTTGCTGCAGCTCGAGCAGCGGTACAGGCGCAGCCAGGGCAGCAGGCGCATCCACCCTCTGCGCGGCTGGCGGTCCATGTCCTGAAGGTGGCAGGGGCAGGCGGAAACCGAATGAGTCGACGACATTTGTCAGAGTGACCATGCTGTCCAGATCCCACCCTGACCAAGCTCTGCGGCTCTTCGGCTACTGGGAATTGAAAGTATTCATTCTTACGACAAATGTAAACAAGCACACTCACCTGTTCTGGGTATTCGGTGGCCTTCCCAGCGTGCTTGCCGGCGCGCCACTGACAGCCGTTCGCATGGCAAGAGTGCGCCGGAAGTGTGGAGCGCACCCCCTTGCGCAACACCTTCTCGTGCGCGACGAGGTCATGTGCAACTGCCGCCACCAACACGCCTCCTTTTACAAGTTCGACGAATTAAAAGTTTGAACTTTTGGCTCAATTGCATTTTGATTCCTGTGAATTTCCACCGGTTTGATCTAACGACTTAACAAGGCGTCATTTAAATCGGGCCAGTCCATCACTCGATTGGAAAACGAATGGCTTACTCGCAGTTTTCCTGCGAAAACTCCTCTGGCACGCGTGAGAAAATAGAGATCAAATAGAAAGAAAATTAACCTTCACATGATCAGGTAGGGAGCGTGCCTGATGTATTTGGATGCAATTGAGAAAGGCGCGTGATTGCGCGCCTTTCTTGAAAAAAGAATCAAAGGGGGAGTCCGCGTGAACCACATCGTGGCGAGATTGTTCTTGCACGGTCGCGTCCGATGAGCGACCCGTCGAGCCCTCATCTCGCGGAGCTTGTCGTCGACCGGCAGCACGACCGGCTGCTGCGACTGTCGTTCCCCCAGGGCGGGGAGCCCGCAGGTGGCGACCTCGTGGTCAACACACTCTCTGCTTCGGAAGGCCTGTCGCGCGACTTCGATTTCACGGTCGGTCTCTTGAGCAGCAATGCCGACCTGGCGCTCAAGGACCTGCAGGGCAAGATGCTTTGCGTCGAGCTGGTGCGCCCCGACGGAACGCTTCGCTATTTCACCGGCATCGTCTTCGAGTTCCGGCTCGTGCGCACGGACGGCAACCTGGCCTTCTATGAAGCCAGGCTCGGCCCGTGGTCGAAGTACCTGCGGCTGCGCGCGAACAATCGCCTCTTCCATCGCCAGACGCTGCGCGCGCAGACCGAGGCCATCTTCGGCGACTACGGCGTGCTACCCCGATGGGAGTGGCTCGTTCGCGGCGACGACGCACCTCACACGATGGCCGTTCAGGGCGGCGGGGCCGGTGGGGAGACTGACCACAACTACCTGCATCGGCGCTGGGAGGCGGCGGGCTACAGCTACTGGTACGAGCATTCGGCCGAGGGTCACACGCTGCACGTGTGCGACGACAGCACGCTTGCCAAGGCCGTGGACGGTTCGGTGCCGGAGATCCGGTTCCAGAACGAAGGTGGTGCGCAAGAAGAAGATGGCATCGGCCAGTGGAGTGCGGTGCGCGAGCTGGTCTCGGCGCAAGCGGCCGTCAGCGCCTTCGACTTCAAGAACGCGCGTCCGCAGCATGCCTCTATGCCCAGTAACAACCAGCAGGGGGATGTGCCTCACCTGGAGGTGCATGAGTACGGTGGCGCGCGTCACTTCAAGACGTCGCTCGAAGGCGAAGGTGTGGCACGTCGGCGCATCGGCGAGATCGAGGCGAAAGCCAAGCGCTTCGAGGCGCAGGGCAACAACCGCTTCGTCCTGCCCGGGCGCTGGTTCCGGCTGACCGACCACTTCGGACGCACGCAAGGCGAAAGCTCTGAAAGCGAATTCCTCGTCCTTTCGGTGGAGCATCGCGCGAGCAACAACTACTTGCAGGAGCCCGCCACCGCGGAAGGTAAACCCAAGGGGTCGCGAGCCGAGTACAGGAACAGTTTCGTCTGCAGCCGCCGCTTCGTTCCCTGGCGCCCCGGTCGCGGCTTTCACAGCGTGGAGCAGCGCGTGATGGCGCCACAGACGGCGACCGTGGTGGGGCCGTCTGCCGAGGGCAGCATCCACACCGACGAGTACGGCCGCATCCGGGTGCAATTTCACTGGGACCGCGAAGGCCAGAGCGACGAACGCAGCTCCGCCTGGGTGCGTGTGATGAGCCCCTGGGCGGGTGGCGAGACCGGTGCCGTCTCCACGCCCCGCGTCGGCTCGGAAGTCATCGTGCAATGCCTGGACGGCAACCCCGACCACCCGATCGTCATGGGGGTGGTCTACAACGCGCAGCGCATGCCGCCGTGGAAGCTGCCCGAGCAAAAGGCCCTGACCGGACTCAGAAGCCGTGAACTTGCAGGCACCAGCGGTAACGAGGCCGGCGGCAAGAGCAACCACCTGCTGCTGGACGACACCGAAGGCAAGATCCAGGCACAGCTCAAGAGCGACCACGACAGCAGCTCCCTGAGCCTGGGGCACATCACGCGCATCGAAGACAACGCCGGACGCAAGGATGCCCGGGGCCAGGGCTTCGAGCTGCGCACGGACGGCCACGGTGCGATCCGGGCCCAGGACGGACTCCTGATCAGCACCGAGGCGCGCGCCAACGCGCAGGCTCACATCACCGACATGGGCGAGACGGTGCAGCGCCTGACCCAGGGACGGGAGCTGCACGAGGGCTTGAGCGAAGCGGCGCAGCAGGCCAAGGCGCACGAGGCCGGCGACCAGGACGAGGTGACCCGAAGCCTGAAGGCGCAGAACGATGCGATCAAGGGCTCGGGCAGCGGCAACAAGGCCGAGGGCGAGTTCCCCGAGCTCAACGAGCCGCATGTGGTGCTGGCCAGCCCTTCGGGGATCGAGGCCACCACGGGTGGCTCGATGCACCTGGTGAGCACGGAGCACCATGCGATCACCAGCGGGGCGCACACCAGCATTGCGGCGGGCAAGAGCTTGCTGGTCAGTGCCAAGGACGCGGTGCGCATCGCAGCCTTCGAGAAAGGCATGCGGCTCATCGCCGCCAATTCCGACATCGACATCCAGGCCCTGAAGGACAACATCAACATCCTGGCCAAACTGGACGTCAAGGCCGAAGCCAACAAGATCACGATCACGGCCAAGGAAGAAGTGATCATCAACGGCGGTGCCAGCTACACCCATTGGAACGGAGCAGGCATCGAGAACGGCACCAAGGGCATCTGGCGCGAGCACGCGGCTTCCCACATCACGACGGGCCCTAAGAACCTGCCGGTGCCGGAGATACGTTTACCTCAAGCCGTGTGCAAAGAGTGCATGGCAAAGGCTGCAGCGCGCGCTGCCGCAGTGGCACCCCGGCAGTGACCGTGTCAGCGTACCCAGCCCAACAAGCGACGCCGGTCGACGGCGGTCTGCAGCCGCACGAGCCCGCGGTGTTCAACAAGGAAGTTGCGCAGACACTGGTGCATGACATGGGTGTGCTGCTGGCCTGCAGTGCGAGCATGCCGCGCTATGCGTTGGTCGAACTCGGCCAGTGCGAGATGGCCGATCGCGGGGCCATTGCCCTCGGTGTCCAAACGCATGGGCTGGAGGTGGAGCGCTTGTTTGAAGGCACGCCCGAATCCGAACTGGCCGATCAGGGGCCATGGCTGATACGGTTTCCGGTACAGCCTTCGGGCACTCTGCTGGAGACGCTGGCCCTGCATGCGGGCGTTCATCATGCGTTGAGCATGGTGGCCTCACCCCTGGCGTTGGGCGATCTGGCGAACCACATGAGAAGCTGGTTGGAAGGCCTGATTCCGCCGGACCCGATGATCGAAGGCGACGAATCCTGCGGTGCCGTGCTGCGTTGGTTTGACCCACGCATCGGGCTGGACATGCCCGGCTGCTGGCCTGCAGCGGATCGCCAGCAATTCATGCAGGCATTTTGTTGGTGGGCCGCCTGGCGTGCCGATTTCTCACCGCGCTTGATGCAGGGGCCCAGTTTCAACAGGGCAGCCCCGCGCGCCGAGCCGCTGCCGCTTGACCAGCCACTGCTGCTGGCACTCGACCAACTCAACACGGCAGAAGCCATGCTCGCTTCCGTGCGTGAAAACGACATCGAGCCCGGTGAACTCGATCACATGGCGCCGGCGTTGCAACACCGCCTGGCGCACCAGTTGCGTGACGATGCGCGGCGTCTTGGATTGGACGACTGGGCCGATCAATACATGTTGCTGGCCATGGGGTTGCGCCTGCACCCCGACATTGCCGATGCACAGGCACTGCAACCCATCCTTGTCGCGGCGGCAACCGGCGAGCGGGGCCTCGGTGCCGCCATTGCGGACATCGACAACGCGGTGTGGCAAGACCTGGTCGAAGAGGCGCCGCAGGTGCTTGCCCTGCATTCGCACGCACTGCTCGAACCCCTGCGCCAACGACGTCTCGCTGCCGTATCCGCACACCCCTTTCACATCCCGCGCACCGAAGTTCGCTGAATCATGGCCACCGTTCCCAACCTCGGCAGCAGCGCTGCCAACGCGCAATCCGCCAAGAACCGCATCCCGGGCGTTTGTGATTGCAGTGACCCGGTCGACAAATCGGCGCTCATCCTCTATCCGAGCCTGGGAACACCCTTGCTGCTCAAGGAAGGGCAGACCAAGTGCAGCATCTTCATCGTCGGCGAGTCGAGCTTGAAGGCGGCCTCGGGTGCAGGCGCCGCCATCCCCGCACCTGCGCCTAACCTGCATGTCTTCGTCGACCGTCATCTGAGGCTCTACTCCATCAAGGAAAAGGGCACCCAGACCGACACGACCACCGGCACGCTGTTTGGCGATGGCAACACCTGTGCAACGGCCCCGCAGCACATCAACGCCTGGCGCGTCGGTCGCTTTGGAGCGGGGGTGCTGATCAAGGATCGCCATCGGCGGCCTTTTGCCACCATCGCACCGATGGCGGCCCAGGTCTACAAGGACCTGCAAGGCGGCGACGTCTACGAGATAGAGATCGATCTGAAGGCCGCGCCGTTCCAGGGCATCAATTCGGGCGGCTTCATGAGCTTTGCCTGGATGGTCAAGCTCAACGACGCCGGCAAGCAGCTCCTGCCCAACGCCACGCACGCCGAGCCGCAGGACCTGATGATTGCCAAGTTCCTGCGGGAGCAGTCCACCAAGGACCCTTTCCACTTCGCGAACCTCCACGAGTTCGACCTGTCCAAGGGCGCCCGCACCACGGCCAACCAGTTGCCTCCGCAAAAAAATGGCTCGGGCGAACGCCTGCAAAGCTGGCACCCCGTGAAGTACATGCCTGCACGCCCTCTGAAGCTGGGCCACCTCTCCGACGTGCACGTGAATGTTCGCCATACCGCGATGGGCAAGAGCATGGCCCAGGTGCTCGAAGGCGATGTGGCCGATGTGAAATGGAACACGCCAGTCGGCACCAAGGTGTGCAACAGCTTCGATGCGCTGCGCGCGTTGTTCGAGAAGATGGCTTTGGGTGGCGACAAGATCGAGAAGGCCGATGCGGTGCTGCTCACCGGCGACCTGATCGATTTCAACCGCAACCTCAACCCGGCGCAGGTCGCTGCAGGAAAAGCGACGGGCAACAAGGCCATCGGCGAGCAATGGAAGAGCTTCAACCTGCTGGCGAACA
Organism: Variovorax sp. GW460-12-1-14-LB1; assembly: GCF_059423605.1. Taxonomy (NCBI): domain Bacteria; kingdom Pseudomonadati; phylum Pseudomonadota; class Betaproteobacteria; order Burkholderiales; family Comamonadaceae; genus Variovorax; species Variovorax sp. GW460-12-1-14-LB1. The sequence goes on along the minus strand of NZ_JBWKYF010000090.1, from coordinate 14,781 downwards.
TCGATGACCCGGCCAACGGCAAGAGGCTATACCCGCGCGGGCTGGACGACATGCTCGTGTTCAGCCTGGTCCGTGAGATGTACCGCAAGTACAGCCTGCCCATCTTCATGACCAGCGGCAACCATGAGGCGTACCAGGTGCCCTACGGCATCAGTGCGCGGGTGGAGGCCGGAGACATGGCCAACTGGGCATTCAAGCTCGGCGTGCTGGAAACCGCGGCCGACCCCGCGAAACGCAGCGAGATTGCCAGGGCCGCGGTCACTGGCAGTGGCGGTGCCTTGCGCGATCGAGCGGGGACCGTCGTCGACAAGGTATCCGGCTGGTTCAAGTCAGCCACCGGCGTTTCTCCAAGCGAGGCGGCAGGTCGGGGCGTAGAAGGTGTCGAGCAGGTCGCCCGCGCTGCCGAGGACAGGCTGGGTGGCCTCAACGAAGGTCTCTCGAAGGCGCTCAAGACGGCACGCGGCACCCTGGACGGCAGCGAACTTGCAGAGCACCGCAAGCAGATCGAAGCGGCCAGCGACTGGACCCGCGGCAAAGCCAATGAAGGGATGAGTCGTGACCACAACATGACCATCTACGAAGCCTGCCTGGCATATGGTCCAACCTACGGGCAGGCTCTGACGGGATTCAATTTCCACAGTGGTCAGTTCGATTGGTTCTACGCGCTGTTCACGCCGTTGGCCGATGTGGTGGTCGCCTATGGCGCCCAGAGCGACGATGACAGTGCGGCAGGAACCCTCCAGGTCATTGCGCCGATGGGTTGGGGCACCGACGAAAACTTCAAGAATCTGGGCGAACTGGTCGATCCCGCCAAATTGCCACATATGGAGGACTTCGGTGGTGTTGACAGGCAAGGCGCGGGCATCTTGCCGCGCGCCACAGAGTCGTGGAGCACAGCGCAATTCGAGTTGCTCTCCCAGGCTCAAAAGTACAAGGCTGCCGGCAGCAAAACAAGCCTTACGGTAGCCAGCCACTTCACCATCGTGAGCTTTGATGAGCCACAGCCGTACAGTAATGTGAAGAAGAAGTTGGTCAAGGCGCGCTTGTGGCCGCACAACAGCGCTACCGGCCTGCCGGATGAGCCCGCGGGTTTCAACCACGTCAATGTGGGGACCTGCGAGCGAGGGCTTGCCCACTACTTTGAACACTACGTGCGCGCGGGCCGGCGCAGACCCAAGGGCGGTGCACAGGTCGACTGGCATTTGTCGGGCCATAGCCATCGCAGCGGCGTCTATCAGGTCGAGTGGCAAAGCGACGGGCCGGATACCAAGCCCTACATCCAGGTCGTATCGGCCACGGACCCGGGGATTCACAAGGTGCAGACCGTGCCCGCCGATACGCAGACGGCCCTGATCGTCAGCAGTTGCGGTGGTCCGATTGGCTATCAGAACCTGGATGGTGAGCTCAGCGCATGGACAGGGCGGCCACCTGCGGGCACCTTGTTGGAGCCGGCCACGGGCAATATCAGCCAGGTCAGCACCTACCGCTGCCGCATCGAAGACGGCAAGGCATACAACGAGAAGCCAAGGCTGTGCGTGGCGCTGGACTACCTGCATGTAATGAGCGGCCTGCCGGCGAAGGGAAACATCGACAAGCCGCTCGAGTTTGGCGACATTCCTCAGTTCGCGATGGGCAACACGCAGATCCCGCTTCGACTGAGTCGACAGATGAAAAAGCTCAACTGCATCGTGAGCTTGACGCTGTGGGTGTTTGAGGGCGGAAAGGATTCCGAGAAGAACGACGTTCGCAAATGGCATCGCGTTGACACAAAGCTGGACACGCTTGGCTCTCCCGGCAACGCGACGGTCAGCAACGAAGGAATGGCGGCACTCTCAAGAGCCTTTGCAACAGGTGTCGTGGGCAAGCAGGCCGATTCGGCATTCCGGCGCATCCAGGCGACCTTTTGTGAGGTGGGGCTGCGAAAGCCTGAACCGATGAAAGCAGACGAAGACTGGGCCCTGCACATGCAATGCACCGATCCATGGGTTTTTCCGATCGCTGTGGTGAGCACGAACGCAGGGAGAACGATGGCCGGTCTTGGCCGTGTCGGAGGAGAGAAGGGGGAGGTGCCGGATTGGTATTTCCTGGCCGACCACTTCCCCGCCATGGGATATCCACCGCCGCTCGATGCAATCAGACCCAAGTGATCTCCTACTCAATGAATCGTCGATCCGCTCTGACTGCGCTTCCTGCGCTGTTCATTTCCTCAAGCCCACTCTTGACCGCTTGCAACATGGCTACGTCCAAAAAGAACATCCGCGAGTTTGGAAAAATCTTTCAGTACCTCAAGGACCCAGAGCTTCGAAAAAAGGAAATCGGAGACGCCTTACTCACCATTGAGGGCGCGGAGATCAGCGGTGAGAGTTTTCAGTACGTTGACTGGAATCACATCCTGTTCAAGAACTGCGACTTCGTCGGTGCGTATCAGATCAAGATTGGAAACTCCACGGACGTGCGGTATGAAGACTGTCGGTTCTCTGGCATCTTTGGGTACGGCAAAACCAACCGCGTTCACTTCTTGCGATGCGCATGGACGGACGGTTCCATAGGGTATGCCGGCGAAAAGAGTACGGCCCTTGTTTTTGAGTCTTGTCGGTTCGTTGGCACCAATCCCGATCGGAATCATTGGGGAGGCGTCGGCAGCGATGGCGAAGCGGAATTCATTGGCTGCACAGCAAAGTACTTTGTCATTGAAGGACACGCAAAGCTCACGCTTCGGCAATGCGAGTTTGAAGATATGAAGTGCACCCCCCGAAGCAAGGAGTCGGGCGGAGTCTTCGCCGACGTGTTGATCGAAGGCTGCAAGCTGCGTGGCGACTTCAGCATGGTGCCCGCAGACTTCCAATCCCTCACCATCCGCGACACTCTCATCGAAGGCACTTTCAACATGACAAGCGCGACGGTCAACGGCGACATCCTGATGGAGCGAGTGACTGCCGGCGTGATCCTTGGCTACGTCAAGAAAGCCAAAAGTCTTACTGTGCGAGACAGCAAGATCACAGGCAACGGTATGGATGTGTTCGAGGCCTTTGCAGGTGGGATCAGGACCATCGCGATTGAGGGAACGATCTTCGGCGTAGGCTCGATACGAGGAGGTAACGGCACCGACGGGGTCACGATCGCAGGCGGATTTTCTCTTAAGGATCCGACCCGCACCTCGAACGTCAGTCAATCTATTTTGATTCGCGATAGCAAGATTCCCCAACTGCAATCTCAGCATCTCAATACTAAAAATCTTGTACTCAGGAAGGTGGAGATTGGGGAAGCTGATTTCACGAACACTCGCGCGGAGGTGTTGGAACTGGACGATGTGAGTTTCACAAAGTCCGTGAATATGAGCGGAGCTCAGATCAAGGAGTTCAAGCAAAGCGGGATGACCGACCTAAAGAGGTTAGGCCGCAGCTTGAAGCTGGAAGGCTCCAACATCAAGCTGCCACGTTGAGGCGCGAGAAGGCTGCGAATGTCCGATCAGCGCGGTGAGAACGAATGCAAGAAGAACGGTGTCCGATCTGGGGTGTGTCGGCGGGGCACGCTCGCACTGATCGCAGTCGCGCTGATTGTTGTCGGCCCAGTGCTCTGCGGGCTCTGGATCGGGTACCGCCTCTACTACGGGCTCGGTGCCATCGGCGGGGTGCGCGGTGTGCAAATTCCCGACACCTACGATGGGCTGCTGTGGGCCGGCATGGCTGCCATCGCGTATGGCATCTGCCTCGGCGTCGTTGCGGCTCTCAACGTCAAGGCCAGGTGGGCGGCTGTCGCATTCGTTGCGGCCATAGCCTTGTTTCAGGCCTGGGGGATTGGCAACAAGCGGGCATCAGAGCAGTTCGCTGCAAAAAGACTCATGCAAGATGCAGTGGAAATCGCACCGTGGGAGGCTGCCTTTGAGTTGCAGACGTCGAAGATCCGAAAGGCAATCGATGCTGACGACCTCGGTGCACTGTCTGATGCCGGGAAAACTTGCTTGTCCTTGTACAGGACCATACCGTCACACTTCCAGGGCCGGTTCCGTTCAGGCGAGTGCCGAGTGGAGGAAAGTCCTGGCGACGTGGCTTACACAGGCTTGCTCGGCGAAGCGTTCAAAGCCAATGCATGGCGCGTGATGGACCACTACCTGGCACAGATCGAAGCGCAGGCGTCTGCGAGCGAGCGCCCATCCTGGCGGGGCGATTCACCTGACCTGGAGCAGCCCCACTGCGTGGTGCGGCTCGCGCAACGGGACGATCTCACGCCATGGCTGATGCCGCCGATCGACCTGCGCCGAGTCGAGCACTTGCGAGCCGTCGGCGCCGAGGAGGAGGTTCAGAAGCCCCTGCAGACGGAAATGCTTGACGTGCTCGCCAAGCATCGGGCCCCTCCCTTTCGGGTTGGAGAGGAGGCGCTGCAACATCTTTTTGTCTATGCCCTGAGCCAGCGTCGCATGGATGTTGCCCAGGCCATCCTGGAGCGGGCGAAAGGACGGTTCAAGTGGTGCGTGGGAGGAATGCGCGCCACAGATCTCGCCGCTGCGGTCGCGCCAAGAACAAGAGGGGATCCGATCTGGGCAAGGGGTGAGAGAGCGGTGTTCAGTGCCATCGCTGGCTGGCCCGAAGAGAAATGGCAGGAGGCGGCAAGTGATTACCTGCATGCTGTGAAAAGAACGGGTCAAGACGATGCTGCGTCAGGCAAGCAAAGCCTTGCCGAATGCCAGAAGGTGGCGGGGCGCATCGCAAGCACGAGGCCTGCGAAGAATCGAAGGGCCCTCGTCGCGAGCTGTACGACCTGAGGCGTTGTGACGAGCATGGCAGATACCGGCAGGCCGCCACCCGATGGCGGTGGTCTTCAACCAGTTTTCTTGTGAGGGAGTAGAGCCAAATGGCCGAAGGTATCCAGAGCGGGGGGGCATTTCTCGACCGTCAGCACGACCGGCTGTTGCGCCTGTCGTTTCCCCAGGGCGGCGAACCTGCGGGTGCGCGGCTGGTCATCAACCGGCTAGACGCCCGCGAAGGCGTGTCGCGCGACTTCGAATACACGGCCGAATTGCTCTCGAGCAATGCCGACCTGGCGCTCAAAGACCTGCAAGGCAAGATGCTGTGCATCGATCTCGTGCGTGCGGACGGCAGCCTGCGCCACTTCACCGGCATCGTCTTCGCCTTCCGTCTCGTCAAGACCGACGGCAACCTTGCCTTCTACGAAGCCCGGCTTGGCCCGTGGTTGAGATACCTGCGCCTGCGCTCGAACAACCGCTTGTTCCACCGCCAGAACCTGCAAGAGCAGACCCAGGCCATCTTCAACGACTACGACACCTTGCCTCAATGGAAGTGGCAAGTCCGCAGCGAAGACCTCCCCATCACCATGGCCGCTCAAGGCGGAGGTGCCCAAGGCGAGAGCGACCACAACTACCTGCACCGGCGCTGGGAAGCCGCCGGCTACAGCTACTGGTACGAACACACGGCCCAAGGCCACACCCTCGTTCTCGCCGACGACACCACACTGGCCGAAGCCGTGGACGGGCCGACGCCCGACATCCGCTTCCAGCGCGAAGGTGGCGCACAGGAAGAAGATGCCATCCACCAGTGGAGTGCTGCACGCACCCTCGTGTCCGGGCACACGGCCGTCAGCGCCTTCGACTTCAAGAACCCGCGAGCCCAGCACGCCGATACCCCCAGCGGCAACCAGCAAGGCGACGTCCCTCAGCTGGAAGTGCACGAATACGGTGGCCACAGGCACTTCAAGACCAGCCGCGAAGGCGATGCGCTTGCCAAGCGGCGCGTCGAAGAGATCGAAGCCGTTGCGAAGCACTTCGATGCGCGCGGCAACAACCGGCAAGTACTGCCCGGGCGCTACTTTCGCCTCACCGATCACTTCGGGCGCACGCAGGGCACAGGCCCCGAGAGCGAATTCCTGATCCTGGAGATCGAGCACAGCGCGAGCAACAACTACCTGCAAGGCGCAGGCGAGCTCGCCCAGTACAGCAACCGCTTCAGCTGCAGCCGCCGCTTCGTTCCCTGGCGCCCCGGTCGCGGCTTTCACAGCGTGGAGCAGCGCGTGATGGCGCCGCAGACAGCGACCGTGGTGGGACCGTCTGCCGAGGGCAGCATCCACACCGACGAGTACGGCCGTATCCGGGTGCAATTTCACTGGGACCGCGAAGGCCAGGGCGACGAACGCAGCTCCGCCTGGGTGCGTGTGATGAGCCCCTGGGCGGGTGGCGAGACGGGCGCCGTCTCCACGCCCCGCGTCGGCTCGGAAGTCATCGTGCAATGCCTGGACGGCAACCCCGACCACCCGATCGTCATGGGGGTGGTCTACAACGCGCAGCGCATGCCGCCGTGGAAGCTGCCCGAGCAAAAGGCCCTCACGGGTCTCAGAAGCCGTGAACTCGCAGGCGCCAGCGGCAACGAGGCCGGTGGCAAGAGCAACCACCTGCTGCTGGACGACACCGAAGGAAAGATCCAGGCGCAACTCAAGAGCGACCATGACAGCAGCTCTCTGAGCCTGGGGCACATCACGCGCATCGAAGACAACGCCGGACGCAAGGATGCCCGGGGCCAGGGCTTCGAGCTGCGCACGGACGGTCACGGTGCGATCCGGGCCCAGGACGGACTCCTGATCAGCACCGAGGCGCGCGCCAACGCGCAGGCTCACATCACCGACATGGGCGAGACGGTGCAGCGCCTGACCCAGGGACGGGAGCTGCACGAGGGCTTGAGCGAAGCGGCGCAACAGGCCAAGGCACACGAGGCCGGCGACCAGGACGAAGTGACCCAAAGCCTGAAGGCGCAGAACGATGCGATCAAGGGCTCGGGCAGCGGCAACAAGGCCGAGGGCGAGTTCCCCGAACTCAACGAGCCGCATGTGGTGCTGGCCAGCCCTTCGGGGATCGAGGCCACCACGGGTGGTTCGATTCATCTGGTGAGCACCGAGCACCATGCGATCACCAGCGGGGCGCACACCAGCATTGCGGCGGGCAAGAGCTTGCTGGTCAGTGCCAAGGACGCGGTGCGCATCGCAGCCTTCGAAAAAGGCATTCGCCTGGTGGCGGCAGCGGCGGACATCGACATCACTGCCCTCAAGAGTTGCATCAATATCATCGCCAAGCTCGACATCAAGATGGAGGCCAATCGCATCACCATCACCGCCAAGGAAGAGGTCCTGGTCAATGGCGGCACCAGCTACACACGCTGGAACGCGAGCGGCATCGAGAGCGGCACCAATGGCATCTGGCGCGAGCATGCGGCCGTGCACAGCCTGGTCGGCCCCAACAGCAAAGGGTCGCCCAAGCTGCCGGAGCCGACACAGCTGCCGAAAGGGCAACTGGATCTGCACAACCACTACATCAAGAGCGATGGCACGCCGCGACAGGCCGTGAAGCAGGGCGAGTACACCGTGGTGGATTCGGAAGGCGGCACCCACAGCGGCAACCTCGATGCCAAAGGGTTCGCGACGGTGTCGGGCTTGCCGATCGGTGGCGCCAAGATCACTTTTGGTCCGGACCCGCGCGATCCCTGGGACGAGGGCAGTTACTTTGGGCCACCGCACGAATGGCCACCCAAGCCGCTGGACGAGAAAGCGCCGACGAGCGGCCCTGCGGGCGAAGCGGGTGCCATGCCTGCAGCGAACCTGCTGTCGGCCAAGGGCGTTCTGGGCGGGGCCAAGGGCGCGTTGGGACAGATCGGCCAGGTGGCCGGAACGGCGCAACAAGCCGTTGCGGCCGTCCAGGCTGTGCAGCAAGGCGGCGCGCAGGCATTGCTGGGACAGGTGGGGCAGTTGGCCTCTGGCGCAGCGACCCAGGCCATTGGCAAGGCCGTTGGCGGTGCGCTCGGCCCGATGGGCGCGCCTGCAGCAGGCGTGGCCGGCAGCGTGGTGGCCGGTGGCATGAATGGCGGGCTGGCGGGTGCGGCTGCCGCGGCGCAGAGCAGCGTGAGTGGTGCGGTGGCGTCGCTCGTTCCCAAGCTGCCTGGCGCATTGCCCAGCCTGCCGTCCTTGAGCGGCGCGAACCCTGCGACAGCCATGACCGGCAGAACGCCCGGCTTCGCAGGTTGACGGCGACACAGGCCCGCCGGTTGCGCGGGCCTGAAGAGAACAAATCAGATCGAGGAAGCACAAAAAATGGCAACGCAGGGACCGCAGGAAACCAAGCCGCGCGAGAAGCAGACCGCAGTCGCGCCGCTCAACGCCATCGCGCCGCAGGACATCGGTGCCGGCGCGGCGCGCTTCGACAAGTGGTTGCGCGACATCAGCAACGACTACGTCACGCTGGAACGCCTGAGCACCGTGGCCGGCAGCTTGCCTGTCATCGGCAACATCATGGCGTTGATCGACGTGATCATGGACATCGTCCTGATCAGCGGACGATTCATCAAGAAAGAGGCTGTTGACTTCCTTGCGTGGGTCAACCTGGGCATCAACCTGATCGGCATCATTCCCGCACCGCCGAGCATGGCGGCTGCCCGCATGAGCCTGCGCCCGGCACTGCATCTCGTCAAACAGCAGCTCAAGCACAGCGCCTCCAACATCGGCGACGCGTTGATCTCCGTGCTGGTGATGCACCTCAACGACAAGATCGCCGGCGAGATCGAGAAGTTTGTCGACGGTGCAATGAGCAAGCTCTCGGGCATCCTGAACAATTGCGCGGACAAGGCCGATGGCGTCGTCGATGACCTCATCAGCGTGTTGCGCCGCTGCACCGGCGGCGAAGACCTGTTCAAGATCGCGGGCCCCAAGCCGGAGAGGAACACCTACAACCCGAAGAAGGAGAGCATGTGGAACCGCATGCTCGCCGCCGCGGACCGCTATGCCAAACAGGCGGCCAACTACGCCGTCAAGGTGGCGGCCGCACGCCTGCCCGACAAGGCCAAGGCGGTGGTCAACATCGTCATCGGCAGCCTGACCGACTTCAAGGGGGCGCTGCGAGCCAAGTTGATGGCGCTGGCGAGCGCCGAGACCGAGCGCTCGATCATGTGGCTGCTCAAGCGCCTGTTTGCCGCCGTCAAGAAATTCAAGGCCAAGCGTGCCGCTGTCGTGCCGCCCACCAAGGGCGCCCAGGCGCAGGCCACCAAGCCCGGTCACGAACTCGGCGCCGTGAACACCCAGGCTGGTGCCACGGGAAGTGGCAACTGCTGCAAGCAGGGGGCAGCCAAGGCCAAGACCCGCAAGTCCATCAGTTTCGCCACAGGCAGCGAGAGCTTCACCCACACGGATTTCGTGTTGCCGGCCACGCTGCCCATCGAATGGCACCGCACCTACAGCAGCGACCTCGAGGCCTTTGACCAGGGCAGCTTCGGCGCGCGCTGGCTGATCCCGTACACGACCCGCATCGACGTCGTCGAGTCCAGAGGGCGACGCGCACTGGTCTACCGTGCCGCCGACGGTCGCAGCCACGACATCCCCTGGCTGGCCGTCGGCCAAAGCCATCGCAACGCCATCGAGGAGTTCAGTGCCACGCGTTTGAGCGACACGTTGCTGGTGCTCGACTTCGGCAAGCCGTTGCCCGCCGGCGAGCCGGCCGACTGGCGCGAGAGCTACGAACTCGTCGACACGGTCGGCAGCAAGGCCGCCACCCAAGGCACGCAGCACTTCCGCCTGGTGGCTCAACATGCCAAGGACGGCGCCGCGATCGGCCTGCGCTACGACCATGCATTGCCTTCCGGCGAGCAGGTGCTGAGCGATGTCGTCAGCAAGCAGGGTGATGTCACGCTTGCACACGTCGGCATCCGGCCGCATGCGATCTCGGGGCGCATCGAATCCGTCTGGGAGCTGAAAGACGGGCAGGTCGTTCGTCAACTCGCCGCGTACACGCACGACGGAGCGGGCGACCTGGTCGCGGCGCAGGACGAGAACGGCGCCGCCTGGGCCTACCAGTACAGCCACCACCTCGTCACCCGCTACACCGACCGCACCGGCCGCGGCATGAACCTGGCCTACGACGGCACCGGAGCCCAGGCCAAGGCGATTCGTGAATGGGCGGACGACGGCAGCTTCGACACCCGCCTGGAGTGGGACGAGAACATCCGCCTGACCTATGTGACCGATGCGCTGGGCCAGGAAACGTGGATCTACTACGACATCCTTGGCTACACCTACCGCGTCATCCACCCGGACGAGAACGAGGAATGGTTCTTCCGCGACGACGCCAAGAACATCACCCGCCATGTGCACGCGGACGGCACGACCGACGACTATGTCTACGACGACGCCGGCAACCTGCAAACCCACACGCAGGCCGATGGCAGCCAGATCCACTTCGAGTACGACAAGCTCAGCCGCCTGACCGGCGTGCGCGATGCCGAAGGCGGCGCCTGGCGGCGCGACTACAACCCGCAGGGTCACCTCACCGAGGAAACCGACCCGCTCGGCCACAAGACCCAATACGCCTACGACAAGGCCGGGCGGCCGGTGCAGATCACCGATGCCAAGGGCGGTGTCAAGAAACTCGTCTACACCCCGACGGGCGAACTGGCCTGCTACACCGACTGCTCGGGCAAGACGACCACCTGGGCTTACGACCCTCAAGGCCGCCTCGCCCAAAGCACCGACGCCGCCGGCCAGGTCACCAGGTACCGCTACACCACGCTCGACGAGCAAACGCTGGCGGCGGCCCAGGCGGGTGCCAATCACCCCGGCCAGCTCGAAGAAGTGACCCACCCCGATCAGACCAGCGAGCGCCTGGCCCACGACGCCGAGGGCCGCCTGCTGATGCACACCGACGCCTTGGCGCGCAGCACCCATTACCGCTACGCCGATGCGGGACTCATCGCTGGGCGCACTGACGCTGCAGGCCACACGCTGAGCTACCAATGGGACAAACTGGGGCGCCTCACTCAGCTCGACAACGAAAACCGCAGCCACTACAGCTTCAAGTACGACCCTGTCGGTCGCCTGCTCGAAGAAACCGGCTTCGACGGCAAGGTGACCCAGTACCGCTACGAAGCAACCAGCGGCGTGCTCACCGAAGTGGCAGAAGCAGGGCAGGTCACCCGACTCGCCTTCGACCCCTTGGGTCGACTTGTCGAACGCGAGGCCGCAGCCCAAGCCGAAACCTTCGCCTACGACGGCAACGGCCGCCTCGTCGAAGCCCGAAACCAGGATGCCAAGCTCCAGTGGTTCTACGACCCGGCCGGCAACCTCACCCGTGAGCACCACGCCGATCTCGCCAGGGGGCACACCGCCATCTGGCAGCACCGCTACAACGAACTCAACCAGAGAGTTGGCAGCACCCGCCCCGACGGCCATACCCAGGAGTGGCTCACCTACGGCAGTGGCCACGTGCACGGCCTGCTGCTCGACGGCCAGGACATCCTGAGCCTGGAGCGCGACGACCTCCACCGTGAAGTCGGCCGTCAGCAGCACAACGGCCTGGCCCAGACGCAAACCTACGACCCTGCCGGGCGGTTGCTCGAGCAGCAGATCACCCACACGAAACCGGCTCCCGGCACCACAGGCACCGGCGTCGCCGGCATCCGCCGCAGCTACCGCTACGACAAAGCCGGCCAGCTCACCGGCATCGGCGACAGCCGGCGCGGGCGCCTGGACTACCGCTACGACCCGGTCGGGAGATTGCTCGAAGCCCAGAGCCAATTGGGCAAGGAAGTGTTCGCATTCGACCCTGCTGGGAACATCGCCGACCCGGTACTGAAGGAGCCCGGCACGGCAGCACTCGCGCGCGAACAGGGCGTGGCCCCCGGCAAGCTGTTGGACAACCTGCTCAAAGAGTACGCCGGCACGAGCTACAAATACGATGCGCACGGCAACCTCACCGAGCGGACGAAGAACGGGCAGAAGACCCTCTTCAGCTGGGACGGCTTCAACCGCATGGTCAGCGCAAAGAGCGAGGAGGGCACCACGACCTTCCGCTACGACCCGATGGGCCGGCGCATTGCCAAGACAAGCGGATCGAGAGAGACCCTCTTCGGTTGGGACGGCGACAACCTCGCCTACGAAAGCGCAACGCCGCTGGACCCCAGGGCCCGAGAGCAGGCGCACACCGTGCACTACGTCCACGAGAAGGACAGCTTCGTGCCGCTGGTGCAGGTGCGCAGACAGCGCTTCCTTCAGCTGAGCCCCACCACCGACGTGAAGGCGCTGATGCAGGCCAACGGCGGGGCCTACGACATCGAGCAGGACCCGCTATGGAACGGGCAGGGACTGCAGCAAGCCAGAGCCGAGCCGTTCAAGCCTGAAGAGATCGCTTTCTACCAGTGCGACCACCTGGGCACGCCACAGGAATTGACCGACTCGGAAGGCCAGGTCTGCTGGAGCGCGAACTACAAGGCTTGGGGCGAGGCGAAGCAGGCGATCAGCAAGGCGGCCGGGGTCGCGGGGATCACGAATCCGATCCGATTCCAAGGGCAGTACGCGGACGAAGAGACCGGACTGCATTACAACCGGCACCGCTACTACGATCCACAAAGTGGGCGATTTGCAAGTAAAGACCCAATTCGCCTGATGGGGGGCATGAATCCCTATCAGCTTGCTCCCAATTCCACGCAATGGATTGATCCGCTCGGATTGAAGAAGTGCGCGATAGTAATTGGGGAAAATCAAAGAAGAGTGAACGCGTATGCACGCCTCAGTCAACCATTGGCGGCAAGTCAAGGGTATTCGATCTACACGATCAATAATTACCCGGGATTTTCATGGGCGAAAGAGGCGACATTCGCAGGAGGGCCTAAGAACGAAGCTCAATGGGCCTTGTCGCTCGAGGAGAACAGAAAATTCATTGAAATGGCAAAACGCAATGGATGCAAGATAGTTGACATTGGCAGAGACCCGCAGGCTGTGGCCGATGGAAAACCGATTTCTCGTTATTATCAGCTGGAGCGAGAAATGTCAGAGTCTTATGCTAATAAGATGAAGGTTTCTTCTTCTTATGTAGAAGGGGTGCTGAAAGGTTTTAAATGATGAAAATACTTGTCCACCTTCATGCAGGCGATATCCCGGGCAGTGTGGAGTTCTATAAAAAATTTGGATTTACCCTTGTAGATGACGACGTTGACGGGTCTGGAATCCGAATCGCAAGAATGACTCACAGTGCCGCACCGTCTCTGGTACTTAATTTTCGCGACAATAACCCTTTGCTGCTTGCCTACAAAGAGGTCGATAGCACGGATCTTCCTGTGGTGGCGTTCGGCTTGATTTCTTCTTGGGACGAGGATTTTTTTGATTGGCAGAATTTGATTTTCAAGAGCTTCAATGATCTTGTTATCAAACATGTTTCTCAGCCATACGGGGAGTGGATTTATTTGAAGGATCCTGCTGGAAACAATATCTTGTTCTCGAATTCCGATTTTTATTGAAATCCCAAGCGCACTGGTGTATTGGCATCAGTTGTGGGAAAGAAATTTAAACTGCTCATGGCGAGAAATTTCCAGGGACGCCTCGAAAGCAAGCTGTGGCTTCAGAGCAAGGGAAGATGTGAAAGATGATGAAGCGATTCACTATTCATGTTCCGATGCTCCGAAAAAAAGGAATGCTCGAACAAATGGAGGCCTTCTACGAAGGAATTCTGAGATATGAACGAGATTCGGAGTTGAATGTTTTTCGAGTGCCGAGTCATTTGAATTTGGCGATTTGCTTCAAGTGCTCAAATTTGGCTGAAGGGGGCAAGGGAAAAGACAAAAATTCGCTCTACGAGTTTTCTATTGAGAAAAATTTTCCCAGCGTTTGTCGGGATTTGAAGGAAAAAGGGGTCGAGTTTGACATGCTTGCGCGTACTCCTGGATTTTATTTTGCAAGGATTTTGGATCCTTCTGGAAATTCAATCGAGATAATCTCAGAGAGCTTCGAAGATGATTCGAATTTTGATATCTCGAGCTGGAGTATTTATCAAGATATTGGCTGAAATTTCACGTTCGTAGCGAATTTCCATGCAAGCCAGGACGCCTTTGATGACGAGATTTCATGCGCTTACGATCGAGGAGGCTAAAAGGGTAGTTGAGCAGTTGAAGGATGATGGCCTTCTTCTTGAGGAGGCGATTTCTATTGCGGAGGCGGACGTGCTGCGTTGCCGAATCTTGGGAAGGCGCATCAATATAAAGGTTGACCTTGTCTATGGTGCAAAGATCGATCCGATCGATTCATTTTCCAGCAGGGAAATCGAAGAAATTTCAAATCTCATCTTGATGAGGCTGTGATTTGAATTTCTAATTTCCGTGCTGCCATCCATGAGCCAAAAATCATGCCCTCCCAACTGATCATCCAAAACCACAATCTCTGGCGCAAAGGCGCCGGTGGTGCCCCCGCAGGTCTTGCCGGCATGGCCGACAGCTATGCCTACGCCGGCCTGGACCTGAACCTCGCCCAGTTCGCCACCACTGTCTTCACCGGCACCAGCTTTGCTGCGTGCACGTTCAAGCAGGCCGGCTGGACTGGATGCCAGTTCTCAGGCTGCACCTTCACCGCGTGCGACTTCGAGGGCATTTCCATCTCCGGGTGCACGTTCTCCAACTGCACTTTCTCCCAGTCGCGGTTCCAGCAAAGTCGGCTCAGCGCCTGTCAGTTCAACAACTGCCAGTGGAACGGCTTGAATTTCGATGGGGGGCACTGGTCCGATGTCGCGGTGCTGGGATGCACGGGCACCACGGTTCAGGCCGATGGCCTGCGCGGGGAACATGTGGACTTCACTGGCAGCTACTTCGAGCACTTGGAGATGCGCAACGCGCAAATCAATTGAGGTCGACAGGCGGCGCGAACTTTCGGAGCTTCCATGCCAAGAGGCACCCCCAACCCTGTTGATTTCCATGGAATCCTGACCCGCGATTTCCATCGAATATTGACCCACCCTCTTTGCGAGCCAGCCGGCTC
>NZ_JBWKYF010000089.1:0-21120 GCF_059423605.1 Variovorax sp. GW460-12-1-14-LB1 | reverse complement strand
GCCACGAACACGGCCGCCGCCACCCCGCCCGCAATCCAACCGATGGCCGGCAGGTGCGCCGCGGCAGCGCGCAGCATCTGCGGGCTGAAGCCGACCCAGGCGGCGAGTTTTCCCGTCACCGGCACGCGGGTGAAGAACTGGACCGCCAGCAGGAAATGGCGCACGCCGTTCATTGCTGGCGCGACACGCCCGCCGATTCGAAGCTCGCCATCTCGCGCAGGATGCGGCAGGCCGATTCGAGCAGCGGCCATGCCAGCGCGCCGCCAGAGCCCTCGCCCAGGCGCAGGTCGAGGTTCAGCAAGGGCTCGAGCCCGAGGTGCTTCAGCAGCAGCGTGTGCCCGGGCTCGGCCGAGCTGTGCGCCGCCACGCAGCGCTGCGTCACCTGCGGGCGGATCGCTTGCGCGACCAGCACGGCGGCGCTGGCGATGAAGCCATCGACCACGATCACGCGCCGCTCCTTCGCCGCTTGCAGCACCGCGCCGACCAGCGTCGCCACCTCGAAGCCGCCGAACGCGGCCAGCGCTTCGAGCGGCGCTATCGCGCCGGCGTGCAATGCGAGCACCTCGCGCAGCACTTCGCGCTTGCGTGCGAGGCCATCGGCGTCGAGCCCCGTTCCGGCGCCGGTGCACAGGCCGATCTCCAGCCCGGCCAGGCGCGACAGCAGCAGCGCGGCGGACGAGCTGTTGCCGATGCCCATTTCGCCCAGCAGCAGCGCGTTGCCCGGCAGCGCGCGCACCACCTCGCGGCCGTTGGCGATGGCCTGAGCGCACTGCTCGGACGTCATGGCGGGGCCGGCCGAAGCGTCGGCCGTGCCGGCGGCGATGCGCCGCGACACCAGGCCGGGGCGCGGCTGGAAGTCGCGCCGCACGCCGCAATCGACCACGGTGAGCGCCAGGCCGTGCTGGCGTGCCAGCACGCTGACGGCCGCACCGCCGGCCAGGAAGTTCTCGACCATCTGCCAGGTCACGTCGCTCGGGTAGGCCGACACACCGCGCGCCGCCAGCCCGTGGTCGCCCGCGCACACCAGCATCTGTGGCGCGTCGAGCACCGGCTGCTCGGTGCCGAGGATGGTGCCGATGCGCAGCGCCAGTGCTTCGAGGCGGCCCAGCGCGCCGACGGGCTTGGTCTTGTTGTCGAGCGCGGCCTGCAGGCGCGCCGCGAGCGCGGCGTCGGCGATGTCTGGAACAGCGGGAATTAGGTCGGTGTCGGTCATGCGATCAGGCCGGCGAGCACGCCGGCGTCGAAGTGGGTGTCGATGAAGTCGGCCAGGCCGTCGAAGGTGGCGTCCAGTGTGGGCGCCGTGGTGCCGAACAGCGCCTGCAGCGCGGCCGGGTCTTCGAACAGGCCGTGCAAATAGAGGCCCAGCACGTTGCCGCGCGCGTTCTGCCAGGCCAGGCCCTCGGGCATCACGGCGCGGCCGTCGTGGGCCAGCTGGGGGTGGGCGGCCGTCTGGCCGTGGTGGATTTCGTAGCCGGCGATGCGCACGCCCGCCAGCGCGGCCCAGGGGCCGGCGACCAGATCGCCCGAGAACGTCGCCTCGCGGTGCCGCACGGTCTTCTCGCGCTCGAACACCGTCACCAGCGGCAGCAGGCCGAGCCCGGGCGCGTTGCCGTCGATGCCATGCGGATCGACCAGCGCCTCGCCCAGCATCTGCAGCCCGCCGCACACGCCCAGCACCGCACCGCCGCGCCCCGCATGCTCGGCCACCGCGCGGTCCAGCCCCTGCGCGCGCAGCCAGGCGAGGTCGCCGCTCGTGTGCTTGGAGCCCGGCAGCACGATCCAGTCGGCGCCGGCCACATCGGCCGGCCCGCGGGCCCAGACCAGGCGCACGCCGGGCACGTTCTTCAGCGCCTGGAATTCGTCGAGGTTGCTCAGGCGCGGGTAGGCCACCACCGCCACGGTGCGCGTGACCACGCCGCTGGCGCGGCTGCGGTCGTCGAACACGCCGTCTTCCTCGGGCAGGCCGTGCTGCCACCACATGGGCAGCGTGGCCACGGTGGGCACGCCGGTCAATTCCTGCAACTGCTGCGGCGCGGGCGCCAGCAGCGACGCGTCGCCCCGGAATTTGTTGAGCACGAAGCCCGTGATCAGCGCCCGGTCGGCCTCGGGCAGCAGCGCCCAGGTGCCGTACAGGTGGGCGAAGGCGCCGCCGCGGTCGATGTCGGTTGCCAGCAGGCAGCGGGCCTGGGCATGGCGGGCGACGCGCAGGTTGACGATGTCGCTGGCCATGAGGTTGATCTCGGCCGGCGAACCGGCGCCTTCGATGACGACGACGTCGTTCTCGGCGCGCAGTTCGTCGAAGGCCTGCGCGATCTGCGGCCAGACGCGCTCGCTGCGCCCGCGCCACGGCAGGGTCGACAGCGCCTCGCTCACCTGCCCCATCAGCACCACCTGGCTGTGGGTGTCGCGCTCGGGCTTGAGCAGCAGCGGGTTCATGCGCACGTCGGGCACGGCGTTGGCGGCCAGGGCCTGGAAGTACTGGGCGCTGCCGATCTCGCCACCCTCGACCACGCGGGCGTTGTTGCTCATGTTCTGCGCCTTGAACGGCGCCACCCGCAGCCCCTGGCGGGCGTACCACCGGCACAGCGCGGTGGCCAGCCAGCTCTTGCCGGCGCCGCTGGTGGTGCCCAGGACCATGACGCAGCGCGCCGGTCCGCTTGTCGCTCTAGAACTCATCCGGGGATTGTCGTTGAGCGCTGAACCGAATCCGGAAAGCCGAATCGGACGTACCAAGGGATGTGGCCCGCTGCGGGCCGCATCCGCCAAGCCATGTCCGCCCTCAACGATCTGGCGCTGACGGTCGAGGAACGCGAGCCGGGCCGGTTCTACTGGCTCCTGCTCGAAGCCGTCCACGACACCGGCAGCACCTCCGACACGCTCGGTTACCGGCCGCTGCGGGTGGCTGCGCGCCCGCAGGCCAGCTATTCGAGCGCGCTCGCGCTGGGGGTGGTGGCGCTGAAACAGGCCGCCGCCACGGCGACGCATCCGGGCCCTGGCGACAGCGCCTGAGCCCGGATCGACCCGATCAGCGGGTCGCCACCTTCTCGGCGGCCGGCACTTCCCAGCCGCCGCCGATGGCGCGGATCAGCCCCACCGTCGCCTGGTACTGGGCCGACTTCACCTGCAGCGCCTGGCGCCGGTTGCGCAGCTCGCTGCGGCGCGCGTCGAGCAGGTCGAGCTGGCTCACGTAGCCGTTGCGGTAGCGCGTGTCCGACAGGCTGGTGGCGCGTTGCGCCGAGGTCACGGCCTGCGCCTGCACCACCGACTGCTCCTGCAGGATGCGGATGGCAGCCAGCTGGTCTTCGACTTCCTGGAACGCCACCAGCACCTGCGAGCGGTAGCTGGCGAGCGCGCCGTCGAGCTGGGCGTTGGCGCCCTGCACGCCGGCTTCGCGGCGCCCGCCGTCGAAGATCGGCAGCGACAGCAGCGCGCCCACGCCCCACGAGCGGGCCGACCACTTGAAGAGGTCGCCGATCTCGGGCGAGGCATAGCCGGCCGCGCCGGTCAGCGAGATGTTCGGGAACCACGCCGTCTGCGCCACGCCCACGCGGGCCTGCGCCGCCATGACGGCGCTCTGCGCGGCCGACACGTCGGGCCGGCGCGTGAGCACGGTGGACGGCACGCCCGGCGGGATCACCGGCAGCGCGGTGCCCCAGTCGTCGGGCCGCATGCCGAAGCTGGAGGCCGAATCGCCCACCAGCACGGCCAGCGCATGCTCCACCTGGGCGCGCTGGCGGTCGAGCGCGAGCGCGTCCGACTCGGTGGACGACACCTCGGTCTGCACGCGCGCCACGTCGAGCTCGGCGATGTCGCCGGCCTGCTGGCGGCGCTGCGTCAGGCGCAGCGTGTCGCGGTAGGCGGCGACCGATTCGCGCACCAGCACGCGCTCGGCGTCGAGCGCGCGCAGCTGCAGGTAGGTCTGCGCCACCTCGGCCTGCACCGCGAGCCGGGTGCTCTGCCGCAGCGCCTCGCGGCCGGCCGCGTCGAGCTTGGCCGCATCGGCGGCGCCCGAGAGGCGCCCGAACAGGTCGACCTCGTACGAGAACGTGGCGCCGATGTTGGTCATGGTGCCGGGCCGGGTGCTGGCCGTGGCCTTGTCCAGGCCCGCACCGCGGTTGGCGCCGGCGCCCAGGCCGATCTGCGGCAGGCGGTCGGCCTGGGCGCTGCGCGCCAGCGCGCGGGCCTCGGCCAGCCGCGCGGCGGCGGCCTGGATGTTGGTGTTGTCGACCTCGGCGCGCTGGATCAGCGTGTTGAGCACCGGGTCGTTGAACGCCAGCCACCACTCGCCGCGCGGTTGCGCCTCGGCGGGCGTGGCCCGGGTGAAGCCGGCCGGGGCCGTGGCACCCGGCTGTTCCTTGAACTGCGCCGCGGTCGGCACCGTGGGCATGCCCGAAGGCACGCTGGCGCAACCGGCCAGCACCAGGGCCGCTACCAATGGCAGCACGGCGGCGCGCAAGGGGCGCATCAGGGTTGGGATTGCGAATGTCATGGACAACCTTCTTTCTTCTTGTCGATCAGTCATGCGCGCCATGCGAGGGACGCGGCGAGGCCGGCACCGGGTGCAGCCCGCCACCGCCGCCACCGTGCGACGGGGCCACGGGGTGGTCGGCCGACACGAAGTCGTCGCCGTGCGGCACTTCGCCGTGCAGCTTGAGCGGCCGGTTGCCCGCCAGGCGGCGCATCAGCACATAGAACACCGGCGTCAGGAACAGGCCGAAGGCCGTCACGCCGATCATTCCGGCGAACACCGCCACGCCCATCGCCTTGCGCATCTCGGAGCCGGCACCGGTCGAGAGCACGAGGGGCAGCACACCCATCACGAAGGCCAGCGAGGTCATCAGGATCGGGCGCAGGCGCAGGCGGCTGGCTTCGATCGCGGCCTGGATCGGCGTGCGTCCGGCGAACTCCAGCTCCCGGGCGAACTCCACGATCAGGATCGCGTTCTTCGCACTCAGCCCCACCAGCACGATCAACCCGATCTGCGTGAAGACGTTGTTGTCGCCTCCCGAGATCCACACGCCCGCCATCGCGGCCATGATGCCCATCGGCACGATCAGGATGATCGCGATCGGCAGCGTCAGGCTTTCGTACTGCGCGGCCAGTACCAGGAACACCAGCAGGATCGCCAGCGGGAACACCAGGAAGGCGGAGTTGCCGGCCAGGATTTCCTGGTAGGTCAGCTCGGTCCACTCGAAGCTCACGCCCTTGGGCAGCGTCTCGGCCGCGATCTTGGTGATCACGTCCTGCGCCTGGCCCGACGAATAGCCGGGGGCCGGGCCGCCGTTGATGTCGGCGGCCAGGTAGCCGTTGTAGCGCATGGCGCGTTCCGGGCCGAAGGTCGAGTTGACCTTCATCAGCGCGGCCAGCGGCACCATCTCGCCCGAGGTCGAGCGCACCTTCAGCATGCCCACGTCTTCGGCACGAGCGCGGTAAGGCGCATCGGCCTGGACGCGCACGGAGTACGTGCGGCCGAACTTGTTGAAGTCGTTGGCGTACAGGCTACCGAGGTAGATCTGCATCGTGTCGAAGATGTCCGTCACCGGCACGCCCAGCTGGCGCGCCTTGGTGCGGTCGATGTCGGCGTACAGCTGCGGCACGTTGACCTGCCAGCTCGTGAACATGCCCGTCAGTTCAGGCGCCGCATACGCCTTGGCCATGAAGGCCTTCACCGCCACGTCCATCTGGTCGTAGCCGACCGAGGCGCGGTCTTCGATCTGCAGCTTGAAGCCGCCGGTCGTGCCCAGGCCTGCCACCGGCGGCGGCGGGAACATCACGATGAACGCGTCCTGGATGCTCGAGAACTCGCCGTTGAGCTGGCCCGCCACCGCACCGCCGCTCTGGTCGGCACGCTTGCGCTGGTCGAAGGGCTTGAGGGTGGCGAACACGATGCCCGAGTTCGAGCTGTTGGTGAAGCCGTTGATCGACAGGCCCGGGAAGGCAATGGCGTCTTCCACGTTCGGGTTCTTCTTCATGATCTCGCCCATGCGGGTGATCACCTCTTCCGTGCGGTCGAGCGTGGCACCGTCGGGCAGCTGGGCAAAACCGATGAGGTACTGCTTGTCCTGCGCCGGCACGAAGCCGCTGGGCACCGCCTTGAACAGGCCGAAGGTCACGCCGACCAGCGCCAGGTAGATCACCAGCATCAGCGTCTTGCGCGAGATCACGCGCTTGACGCCGCCGCTGTAGGCCTCGGAGCCGCGATGGAAGAACTTGTTGAAGCCGCGGAACAGCCAGCCGAAGGCCTTGTCCATGCCGCGCGTCAACGCGTCCTTCGGTTGGTCATGGCCGCGCAGCAGCAGTGCCGCGAGGGCCGGCGACAGCGTCAGCGAGTTGATGGCCGAGATCACCGTCGAGATCGCGATGGTCACCGCGAACTGCTTGTAGAACTGGCCCGTGAGGCCGCTGATGAACGCCAGCGGCACGAACACGGCCACGAGCACCAGCGCGATCGCGATGATGGGGCCCGACACTTCGCGCATGGCACGGTAGGTCGCTTCACGCGGCGTGAGCCCGGCTTCGATGTTGCGCTCGACGTTCTCCACCACCACGATGGCGTCGTCCACCACGATGCCGATGGCCAGCACCAGCCCGAACAGGCTCAGCGCGTTGATCGAGAAACCGAGGATGTGCAGCACCGCGAAGGTACCGATCACCGACACCGGCACGGCCAGCAGCGGAATGATCGACGCGCGCCACGTTTGCAGGAACAGGATCACGACCAGCACCACCAGCGCGATGGCTTCGAGCAGCGTGTGGATCACCGATTCGATCGACGCACGCACGAACTGCGTCGGGTCGTAGGCGATGCGGTATTCCAGGCCTTCAGGCATGTTCTTGTTCAACTCTTCCATCGTCTTGCGGACGTTGGACGAGATGTCGAGCGCGTTGGAGCCCGGTGCCTGGAACACGCCCATGCCGACGGCCGGGTCGTTGTTCAGCAGCGAACGCAGCGAGTAGTCGGCGGCGCCCATTTCGAGGCGGCCGATGTCGCGAAGGCGCGTGACGGCGCCGTCGGTGCCGCTCTTGACGATGATGTCGCCGAACTCTTCTTCGCTCTGCAGGCGCCCTTGCGCATTGATCGACAGCTGCATGTCCACGCCCGACAGGCCCGGCGATGCGCCGACCACGCCGGCCGCGGCCTGCACGTTCTGGCCACGGATGGCGGCCACCACGTCGGAAGCCGAGAGGCCGCGCTGCGCGACCTTCTGCGGGTCGAGCCAGACGCGCATGGAGTAGTCGCCGCCGCCGAAGATCTGCACCTGGCCCACGCCTTCGATGCGCGCGAGCGGGTCCTTCACGTTCAGCACCGCGTAGTTGCGCAGGTAGTTGATGTCGTAGCGGTTGTTCGGCGAGACGAGGTGGACCACCATCGTCAGGTCAGGTGCGCTCTTGACGGTCGTGATGCCCAGGCGCCGCACTTCCTCGGGCAGGCGCGGCTCGGCTTGCGAGACGCGGTTCTGCACCAGCTGCTGGGCCTTGTCGGGATCGGTGCCGAGGCGGAAGGTGACGGTCAGCGTCATCACGCCATCGGTCGTCGCCTGGCTGCCCATGTAGAGCATGCCTTCGACACCGTTGATCTGCTCCTCGAGCGGCGTGGCCACCGTTTCAGCGATCACCTTCGGGTTGGCGCCCGGGTACGTTGCGCGCACCACCACCGAAGGCGGCGCGACTTCGGGGTACTCCGAGATCGGCAAACCGCGCAGCGCAATCAGGCCGGCGATCAGCATCAGTAGCGACAGCACGCCGGCAAAGATCGGCCTGTCGATGAAGAATTTTGAGAGATTCATGTTGGTTCTCCGGCGGGCGCCAGGGCGCCCTCCTCCGAAATCAGGACTTCGCGGCCTCGGCCACGCGTTCCGGTTGTTGTTGCTTCGTATCGAGCTTGGCGTCCATCGTCACGGTCTGCGGCACCACCAGCGCACCCGGGCGGATGTGCTGCAGGCCGTTCACCACCACGCGGTCGCCGGCCTTCAGGCCCTTGCTCACCACGCGCAGGCCGTTGATGGGCGCGCCCAGCGTCACTTCGCGGTACATGGCCTTGTTGTCATCGCCCACGACCATCACGAACTTCTTGTTCTGGTCGGTGCCGATGGCACGCTCGCTCACCAGCAGCGCGGTGTCGTTGCGGGCCTGGCCCATGCGGATGCGGGCGAACTGGCCGGGAATGAGCGCGCCGTCCTTGTTGTCGAACGAAGCACGCACACGCACGGTGCCGCTGCGGGCGTCGACCTGGTTGTCGATCAGCTGCAGCTTGCCGGTGAAGGGCGTGCCTTCGAGGCCGGCGGTGCCCATCTGCACGGGAATCGTGTCGATCTGGCCGCGCGCACCGGCGTTGGCCGGCAGGTCCTTCAGCGCGCGGGTGATGACCTGCTCGTCGGCATCGAAGCTCGCGTAGATCGGGCTCACCGACACCAGCGTGGTCAGCACGGGTGCGCCGGGGCCGGCGGCCACCAGGTTGCCGACGGTCACTTCGAGCTTGCCGATGCGGCCCGACACCGGTGCGCGCACCTGGGTGTAGCCCAGGCTCAGGCGTGCGGTCTGCAGCGAGGCTTGCGCGGCGCGCAGGTTGGCTTCGGCTTCGCGGCCGGCGTTCACGCGCTCGTCCAGTTCACGCTGCGCGATGGCCTGCTCGTCCCACAGGCGGCGGGCACGTTCCTGCTCGCTGCGGCTGAAGGCCTGGCGGGCCTGCGCCGACGCAACCTGCGCTTCGGCGCGCTCCACCTCGGCGGCGTACGGCGCGGGGTCGATGGTGATCAGCAGGTCGCCCTGCTTCACCAGCGCGCCTTCGCGAAAGTGCACCGCCTGCACGGCGCCTGCCACGCGGGAGCGCACGTCAACGCGTTGCACGGCTTCGAGCCGGCCCGAGAACTCGTCCCAGGCGTTGATCTCGCTCGACGCCACGGTGGCGACCGACACCGGCGTGCCCTGTTGCGCAGCGACCGGGGCGGTGGCCTCGGCCTTGAAGCTGTACATGCCCACCACCGCGGCGGCCACGGCCAGCACCGCGGTGAGGCCGGTGACGGCGGGCCACAGGCTCTTGCGGGCGGCGGAAGACAGCGTGTGTTCGTTCTTGTTCGACATGATGGTTCGTCCTTCTCGATGACTTTTTCGGGATGCAACAGGCCATCCCGGCGCCGGCGGCGTCAGGAGGCGGAATTCAGAGAACAGAAAGCCCTGCCACCCGCCTCTGCGGAGGCGGCGGCTTGGTTCAGGGGGCGGAGCGGACCCTCGCGGGCCTAGCTGGGCTCAGGGACCGCCGGGGGCGGTGTGGTGGCGCTGAAGAACTCGCGGAAGTGCTGCTGCACGCTGGCTTCGCAGGATGCGCATCCCACGGCCTCGGTGTCGTACAGCGCCTTGGGCCAGTTGTCGGCCCCGGTCAGCACGCTGCTCGTGACCTCGATGCCGGCCGAGCGCAGGCGGCCCGCGAAGGTCATGGCCTCGTCGCGCATCGCGTCGTCGGGCCCCACCAGCACCAGCGCCGGTGCCAGGGCGGCCAGCCGCAGCGATCCGCTCGGCACCGCATAGGGGTGCGTGGCGTTCGAGGGACAACTCAGGTACTTGGCCCAGCCCGTGGCCCAGCGGCATTCGGCCGCGTCGTTGGTGGCATTGCGCAGCGAGGCGGTGCCGGCGCACGGGTCGAGCATGGGCGACAGCAGGATCTGGCCTGCCAGCGGCGGATGCGCGCGGTCGCGGGCCACCAGGGCCACGCTGGCCGCCAGGTTGCCGCCGGCCTCTTCGCCGGCCAGGTACACCTGGGCGCCCTTGCCGCCGAGCTTCACGCGCTGCTTGTAGAGCCATTCGAGCGCCGCATAGCCCACCTCGACCGGCTCCGGGAACGGGGCCGCCGGGGCCAGCGGGTAATCGAGCGAAACCACCACCGCGCCCGCGCCGGCCAGCAGCCGGGCCACGTTGCGGCCGTTGTCCAGGTTGCCGCAGATGAAGGTGCCGCCATGGAAATGCAGCACCAGCGGCACGGTCTCGCCCCGTGGACGCTGACCGTAGACACGGGCAGCCACGGGCTCGCGGCCGGGCAGCTCGATCGACAGATCGGACTCCACGCCTTGCGCCGCGGCAAGCGCAGCAGCTTCAGCGGACCGGGACGATGGACGGGGTGACATGGGCGACCTCAGGGGGATGGGCGATGGTTGAAATATAAGGCGCTACAAGCGCGTTGAAACAGGAAACACAGCCCTACTCTGTTTCCAAACGGAGAACAATCGGGCATACCGTAGGGGCGCATTCCTTGTGTGAGAATCCGCCTCCTTCCGGCATACGCCGGTCTCCCTGAACAGGCATTCGATGGATCAAATCCAGGCAATGCGGATCTTTGTCCGCGTGGTCGAAGCCGGCACCTTCACCCGTGCCGCCGACTCTCTGGCCCTGCCCAAGGGCACCGTCACCAAGCAGATCCAGGCGCTGGAATCGCGCCTGCGCGTGAAGCTGCTCAACCGCACGACCCGGCGCGTCACCGTCACGCCCGACGGCGCCGCCTACTTCGAGCGCGCCGCGCGGCTGCTGAACGACTTCGACGACATGGAAGCCAGCATGACGAATGCGCAGGCCAACCCCACGGGGCGGCTGCGCATCGACGTGGGCACCTCGGTGGCGCAGCAGATCATCCTGCCCAACCTGGCCAGCTTCTGCGACCGCTACCCCGACATCCAGGTCGACCTGGGCGTGAGCGACCGCACCGTCGACCTGATCAGCGACAACGTCGACTGCGTGATCCGCGCCGGCGAGCTCAGCGACCAGTCGCTGGTGGCCCGCCGCATCGGCACCCTGCACTTCGTCACCGTGGCCTCGCCGGCCTACATCAAGCGCTATGGTGCGCCGCAGCATCCGAACGACATCGAGAAGCGCCACCACGTCGTGAGCTATTTTTCGGGCACCACCCGGCGCGTGTACCCGCACGAGTTCAAGAAGGGCGACGAGTACATCGAGCTCAACGGCCCCTACCGCGTGTCGGTCAACGAGAGCAACGCCCACATGACGGCCGTGCTCGCGGGCTTCGGCCTGTCGCAGTGCATCACCTTCACCGCCGAGCCGCTGTTGGAAAGCGGCGAACTCGTCGAGGTGCTGGCCGACTGGCAGCGCGACCCGCTGCCGATTCATGTCGTGTATCCGCCGAACCGGCACCTGAGCGCGAAGGTGCGGGCGTTTGTGGACTGGGCGGCGGATCTGTTCGCGAAGAATCCGCGGTTGCAGCGGCGCTGAGGGGCGCCTTTCCCGGCCTCCTCTCAGGGCTGGATCAGCGCTGCCAAGGCGTGCGGAGAGCGATTCTTGTCAGTCGACCGGCTCGCACCGCACCTCGGTCTTCACCGAATTCGCAATGAAGCACTCCTCATGCGCCCGATGGTGCAGGTGCGCGATCTGCTCGCGCGTGGGCAGGTTCTCACCCGAAAACCTGACCTGAGGACGCAGCGTGACGACGGTCATCGCCATCTTTCCCTCGGCGTTCTTCTCCATCACGCCCGTGGCCGCGTCGACATAGCGGTCGACCACGAACTTGCGCTTCACTGCCATGGTGAGGAACCACAGCATGTGGCAGCTGGACAGCGAGGCCACGAACATCTCTTCCGGATCGACCGCTGACGCGTCGGAGAACGGCAGCGGCACGACGTTCGGCGATGAAGAGCCCGGCACCTGCGCGCCGCCATCGAAGCGCAGCACGTGGTGGCGGCTGTAGGTGTTGGCCAGGAAATCCTGGTCGCCCCGCTCCCAGACGATCTCGGCGGTGTACTCGGACATGGGTCGTGCTCCTCGATGGATGGAATGAATGGATGTCAGACGGTCATCAGCTTCACGATCAGCGGCACCAGCAGCGCGGTCGCGATGCCGTTCAGCCCCATCGCCAGCGCCGAAAACGCGCCCGCGGTCTCGTTCACCTGGATGGCACGCGCGGTGCCGATGCCGTGTGCCGCCATGCCGACGGCAAAGCCGCGCACCGCGGGTTCCTTGATGCGCAGCAGATTCAGCAAGCCCGTGGCCATGATCGCGCCCGAGATGCCGGCGATGGCCGCGGCCACGGCGGCCAGCGACGGCAGGCCGCCGATCTTCTCGGCCACGCCCATCGCGATCGGCATGGTGGCCGACTTGGGCGCGAGCGACATCAGGAGCTCGCGCGAACCGCCGAGCACCCAGCCGATGCCGATGGCCGACACGATGGCAGCCACCGAGCCCACCAGCAGCGCCACGCCGATCGGCAGCCACAGGCGCCGCAGGCGACCGACCTGGCTGTACAGCGGCACGGCCAGCGCTACGGTGGCCGGGCCGATCAGGAAGTGGACGAACTTGGCGCCTTCAAAGTAGGTGTCGTAAGGCGTGCGCGCGAGCAGCAGCACGCCCACGATGACGATCACCGACACCAGCACCGGGTTGACCATCGGGTTGCGCCCGCTGCGCGCATGCAGCCACAGCGCGCCCAGGTAGGCCAGCAGCGTGAGCGACAGCCACAACAGCGGCGACTGGGCCAGGAAGACCCAGATTTCAGACAGCTTGGCGGGCGCGTTCATTCCGCGTCCTTGCCGGTGATGCGGATCATCCAGCGCAGCGTGAGCGCGGTCACCGCCATGGTGAAGGCGCCGCCCACGACGCCGGCCGCGAGGAACGGCAGCCATTCGCGCCCCACCCGCTCGAAATGCAGCATGACGCCGGTCACCGCCGGAATGAACAGCAGCATCAGGTTGCGCAGCAGGTGGCCCGAGGTGTCGGTCAACTCCTGCGGCACGCCGCCGCGCACCAGCAGGCCGACGAACAGCAGCAGCATGCCGATCAGCGGACCGGGAATCGGCAGCGACAGCCACTGCACGAGCAGTTCGCCGGCAAGCTGGCACAGGAAGAGCGTGGTGATGGCGTAGAGCATGGGCCTGTTCGTTTTCCTTTTCTTGAGACGGCCCTATTGTGGTGCGAGGTGCGCTCAGCCGCTGTGTCGTGCGGCGCTGGCCCTCGCCCACGCGGCCTTCAAGGCCTGCTGGCTGGCCGGCGGCAGCACGCCCAGGCGCAGGTGCCCCGGCAGGCCGAAGGAGGCGCAGTCGCGCAGCTTGATGCCCTCGGCGCGCAGCGCGGCGGCCCGGGGCGGGTATGGCACGTCGGGCTGCGCACCGAAGAAGTTGGCGTCGCCCGGCAGCACCTGCCAGCCCAGCGATTCGCACACGGCGCGCTGCCGTGCCTTCCAGTCGCGCAGGATGTCGAGGCTGCGCGCGAGCCAGCCTTGCGCTTCGACGCTGGTCCAGGTCGTGAGCAGCGCCACGCCGTGCGTGCCCAGCGGCCACGACGGGGCAAGACGCTCGAGTCGTTCCAGCAGCGGACCTGCCTCGTCGGCGTTCGCGGGCGCAATGGCGTAGGCAGCGCGGATGCCCGTGAGGCCCATGGCCTTGTTCGGGGTCCACAGCTGCCAGAGGCGGTCGCGCTGCGCGGCATCGTGCGAGGGCTGGCCTTCGAGGCGCAGCGGCTCGTAGGCCATGTCGAGCACGCAGACGGCATCGCTCGCGGCATGCTGCGCGATGTCGGGCTGCGGCTGGCCGAATGGGCTCGACGGTTCGCAGCACCAGCGCAGCGCGGCGCCGTCGGCCTCCTTGGGTGCGCGCCGCACGCCGAGGCCCCACGCCTGGGCCGAGCGTTCGTAGTCGCCGTAGCTGTGCGCGGGCAGGTAGACCTCTCCGCCGCCTGCTTGCGACACAGCGGCGCTGATGCGGTGGATGAATTCGCTCGCGCTCGCGGCGATCGCGATGCGCTCCACGGCCACGCCGTGGAAATCGGCGAGCGCAGCGCGCAGCGCGGTGTAGCGCGGATCGGGATAGTGCGCCGCGTCGGCCTCACGCAGCGCAGCCAGCGCCGCAGGGCACGAGCCGACCGCGTTGCCGTTGGTCGAGAAATCGTGCGGCGCGGCGCCGGTCTCGTCGGGGCCGCCGTGCACCATGGCGGGGTTCGTCATGCCCACCTCGCCAGCAGCGGCGACAGCATCGCCAGCGAGGCGATCACCGCCAGCCCCAGGGCCGCCCGTTCACCGAGCTGCGCGGTGCGTGCGGTGTCGGCCGACGTGGCGGCGCGCCCTTCCCCGTTCAGCGCATACACACCCGGCTTCGCGAGCCGCACGCCCAGCAGCAGCGCCATCGCGCCCATCGGCCAGCCGCTGTTGGGCGACGGCGTGCGGCGCGCCTCGCGGGCCACGCCGCGCGGCCAGCGGCCGGCCGCGAGGGCCAGCAGCAGCACGGTGAGGCGCGCGGGCAGCCACGAGAGCACGTCGTCGGCGCGCGCGGCCCACTTGCCGAACCAGGTCCAGTCGCGCCCGCCGCGTTCGCCGCGGTAGCCCCACATGGCATCGGCGGTGTTGGCGAAACGATAGAGCGCCGCGCCGGGCAGGCCGAACAGCACGAACCAGAACACGGGCGCCACCAGCGAGTCGTTGAGGTTCTCGGCCAGCGACTCGATGGCGCTCTCGCGCACCTCGCGCTCGCTCAGCACCGAGACATCGCGGCTCACGAGGCGCGCGAGCCGGGCGCGGCCCGCGTCGAGCGATTCGCCCAGCGCGGCTTCGACCGCCTGCACCTCATCGCGCAGCATGCACCATGCAAAGAGCGGCTTGAACGCGAGCCCGAGTACCACGGCCATGGCCCAGACTGGCAGCCATTGCATCGCCAGGCTCTGCACCGCCGACGCGACGGCGAACGCGGCCATCGCGCCCACGCACCAGCCAAGCGCGCCCATCGCGAAGCCCGGCAGGTCACGCGGCCTGGCGTCGGTGGCGCGCGGTGCGAGGCGGCTGCCGATCCAGTCCAGGTAGCGGCCCATCCACACGACGGGATGCAGCGCAGCGGGCGGCTCGCCCAGCCAGCGGTCGACGGCCAGCGCCAGCCACAAGGCGGCGACCAGCGCGAGGGCGAAGATGGTGAAGGGATCGAGCGCGGGCATGGCAGGCATTCTCGTGAATCAGGCGACAGGCACGGCCCGGCCGCGCCGCCATTGCACCAGCGCACCGGCGGCCAGCAGCAAGGCAGCGCCGAAAGCGGCGAGCAGGCGCGGCAGCACGGCGGACGGCGGCGGGGGCGATGGGGTGTCGGCGACGGGCTTCAGCTGCAGGCCGGCCACCGGTTGCGCGAGGTCCGGTGCGGCAGGCGATTCGAGTGCGGGCGGGGTCGCCTCGGCGGGCGCGATGGGGGTTGCGGCGACGAACGGTGCAGGTGCAGTCACAGGCGACGCAACCAACGCAGCCTGCGCAAACCGCTGCACCGCCTCGTTCCGCTCGCGCAGTCCCGTGGCGCGCACCGCCTCCGTGTAGGCCTGCGCCAGCTCGCGCCGCGTCGTGGCATCGGGTGTCCAGTAGTTCAGTCGCACGGCGTCGAGCATGCGCTCCAGCGTCTGCGCGAAGGCGGCGCGGTTCTCGCGCTTCAGCCACTGCCGCGTGCCGAGCTTGTAGGTGTCGCGCACATACACCTCGTGCAGCGACTGCCAGTGGTCCGCGCGCACGGCGGCGGGCGCGGTCGCCTGCCAGCCCCAGAGGAACTGTGCGGTCTTGAGCACCTGCAGCGCGCCGCTGTAGCCCTCGGCCTTCTGCGCTTCGATCCACTGCGGATGCAGGTAGCGCGTCTGCATCTCGCGCGCGATGGCGCCGGCGGCGGTGTCGGTGCGAACGGCCGCGCCGTCGCGCAGGTTCTGCACGTACAACGCCGGGTCCTTGCCCGTGAGGTGGCGCACGGCCAGCGCGATGCCGCCCAGGTACTGGAACGGGTCGTCGTTGGTCAGCACGCCATACAGGTTGGAGGTTCGCGCCATCAGCGCCGCATCGACCTGCGCGAGGTTGCCCGCGAAGGCGCCCGGGCGCGCCGCGCCGTCGAGGCCGCGCCCATAGGCATGACCCATGCGGTCCATGTAGAGCCCAGCCATCTGCGGGTCGCCGCCGCCGCGATGCTGGCCTTTCCAGAGTTCGGTCGCGAGCACCGCTTCCTCGAGCCCGGCGCCGTAGCTGCCCTGCTCGTTCGAGAACACGCGCGCGGTCGACCAGCGCCGCGCCTCGGCCGCCGTCGCGCCCCCGGCGCGCAACTGGCGCGCCATCGCCTCGCTGTGCTGCGCGACGGCGTTGCCAGGCTCGTCGAGCGTGGCCACCTGCTGCACGGCCTCGTCGAGCCAGCGCATCACGTGCGGGAACTGGTCGCGGTAGGAGCCGGTGACGCTGATCAGCACGTCCATGCGCGGCCGCTTCAGCACCGCGGCCGGCACGATCTCGATGCCGACCATGCGCCCGGCCTCGTCCCAGCGCGGCTTCACGCCCAGCGCGTGGAAGGCCTGGCTCTCGGTCACGCCCTGGTGGCGCGAGGCCTCGCCGGCCCAGAGCGTGAAGGCGATCTTCTGCGGCGCACGGCCGCCGTGGGTGCGGGCGTGCGCGGCGATCCAGTCGTCCATCGCGGCGACGCCGGTGTCCCAGGCGGCGCGCGTGGGCACGCGGCTGGGGTCGAAGCCGTAGAGGTTGCGCCCGGTCGGCAGGCTGTCGGGGTCGCGCACCGGGTCGCCGCCGTAGCGCGATTTCAGGTAGCGGCCATCGAGCGCGGTGAGCAGGCCTTCGATTTCCTCGTTATGGGCCAGCACGGCGTCGAGCGCGCGGGCCCGTGCGGCGAGCGAACGCAAGGGTTCAGCATCGGTAACGGTGTCGTTGCCCGCCAGCACGGCCTCCAGCCAGCGCGCCGGCTTCGAGGCCGCGATGCCCTGCGCATCGGTGAGGAACATCTCGTCGAGGTCTTCGCCCATCGCCTGCGCCACGGGTTTGCCGAGGATCTGCAGGATCGTCTGGCGCCGCCGCTGCGCATCAGGCGCCTCGCCGAAGGTCGCCAGACCCAGCGGCTGCGCGGTCTGCGCCAGCTCGTCGAGGTACGGGTGCAGCACGGCGATGAAGCCCACGAAATCGGCGCGGATGCGCGCGGGCGTCCATTGCAGGTCGCGGTCGTAGTGCTGGGCAACGAACTCGGCGGTCAGGCGCCGTTCCAGCGCGGTCTTCACCGCGCCGGGCGACAGCGTTTCCCAGTCGTGCAGGCGCTCGTGCATGTCTCGCACGCCGGGGCGGAAGCCCGCGGGCGTGAACATGGGCGTCGAATGGCTCACCATCGTCGCGCGGCCGCGGCGCTTGGCGGTGGTCGCCTCGCCGAGGTTGTCCATGATGTACGGGTAGACGTTGGGCACGTCGCCCAGCGCGAGCAGCGGATCGTCCTGCACCGAGAGCCCGCGCTCCTTGCCCGCCGACCATTCGACCGTGCCATGCGTGCCCACGTGCACCAGCGCGTCGGCGCCGAAGCGGCTGCGCAGCCAGAGATAAGTGGCGAGGTAGCCGTGGCTCAGCGGCACCGCCGCGCGGTGGTACACCTGCTGCGCCTTGTCGGCCACCTGCGTGCCGGGCTCGAAGCGCGGCGGCTGACGCAGCACGACCACCTGGCCGAACTGCACGCGCGGCACCACGAAGGCCGGCGCCCCGGCCACGGGCCGCAGCATCGTCGAGGCCTCGGGCGGGCCCCAGTAGGCTTCGATGCGGCGTTGCGTGTCGGAAGGCAGCGCGCGGAACCACGCGAGGTACTGCGACAGCGGCAGCGTGTCGGCCAGGCCCTGGTCGAGCAGCGGCTGCAGCGCGTCGCCGCCCTGCGCGGTCGGGTAGTAGGCCTTCATTGTGGACTGCACCTGTGCAATCACCTTGTCCGCGCCCGGCGCCTCGGTGCGGTAGCCGGCCGCCTGCATCGCGGACAGCATCCGGTCGACGCTGCGCGGCACGTTGAGGAACGACGCGCCGAAGTTCGCCTCTCCCGGCGGGTAGTTGTAGACCAGCATCGCCACGCGGCGCTCGGCGGCGGGCGTGCGACGCAGGCGCAGCAGCGCGGCGGCCTTGTCGGCCACGGCGTCGATCTGCGCGGGCAGTGGCTGCAGGCTGCCGGTGGCGGCGTCGCGTGCGGTGACGAGCATCGGGTCGGTCATGCCCGCGAGTTCGCTCGGGCTGTAGTAAGCCGCGATGTCGGTCTGCGCGAGGCCGTCCTTGCTGCGCGCCCACTGCGCCGCGTCCATGGCCAGCGACGGCAGCGTCTGCAGCACGGGCACGCCGATGCGTTCGAGTTCGGCCTTGCGTTCGTTCGGGCTGAACACCAGCGCGGCGTTGACGAGGAGGTCGGCGACGCGACGCTCGCCCTCGCCGGCGTGCGTCATGCGGAAGAACAGGTCCTTCTGCTGGCGCGGGCCGTAGAAGGCGTAGGCGCGCAGGCCGTGCTGCGCGAGCGCGCCGATCAGGCCGTCGAGCCAGGCGGTGTCGTCGCTGGTGAGCGTGGCGCTGTTGACGGCGATGGCGACGGTGCCTTGACCGCCCGGCAGTGCCTCGACGGCCGCGATGCTGCTTTCGACGCGCGGCCAGTCGGGGTGATAGAAGCCCGCGAGTGGCAACGGCACGGGGTCGGGCAGCCCGGCGGCATCGCCGACACGTGCCATCGCCTGCACCGAGGCTTTCAGATTCGCCTCGCCTGGGAAGCGCCAGTAGGCACGCAGCCGCTGCGCCCAGGCTGCATCGACGCCGCGTTCGGCCGCGAGCGGCGGCACCTCGGGCGGTTTCTGGCCTTTCGCCACGAGGGCGAATTCACCGATCTGCACATAGGGAACGGAGGTTCGCTCGATGACATCGCCGAAGCGCGCTGCCGCCGACTGCGCGACGCTGAGGTGCGGCGCATCGATGACCAGCAGGCGCGCGCCATCGAGCGCGGTAGCCAGCGTCTCGGGTGTGTCCTGCGCAGCCGACACCACCTGCAGCGGCACGCCAGCCTCACGCGCAGCCGTCTGCAACCGCACCACGCGCGCAGGCGACACCAGCGCCGTGCTCAACACCACGACACGCGACCCGGCCGCCACCGCAGGCTGCGCCATCAGGCACAGGAGCCCGAGCCAGAAGACGAAAAGCCGCGTCACTTCCCGCCCGGCGCCGGCACCGCGTCCGCCGGCACGTAGATCATCGTGCCGTCCTTCAGGCGCCAGGCGGTGCCGGCCTTTTCGCCGTCGCCCTGTCCCGTTGCGCCGCTGGCCTTGAAGCGCGTCACCTTCCGGCCTTCGCGCGTGATGATCTCCATGTCGGGCTGGCCCTCGTGGCGGATGACCGTCACCTTGTCCTGCGAGAACGGGTTCACCGGGTTGTTGATGACCGCGATCATCAGCATGCCGATGACGACCATGAAGACGTCGATCAGGTTGATGGTCGAGAGCACCGGATCGTCGTCGTCACTGTCCAGGCTGCTCAGGATGGAGAACTGGCGTCGGCTCATGACAGCCGGTCCCGCGCGTCGAGCAGCATCACCAGCTCGCGCATGAGCCAACGGCGGCGCACGGTGTAGACCACGAAGGTGATCGAGGCCGAGGCCAGCGCCACGATCACGGCCGCGAACGCGGGCGCCAGGCTCTGCGCCACGCCCTGCGATTCGCCCGAGGCCACGGCCACGAGCGCCGGGCCCATGGGAATCATGGTGGCGATCAGCCCCAGCATCGGCGCCACGCGGCTGCACAGGCGCACGCCTTCGAGCTGCTTGAGCACGATCAGCTCCATCTGCTCCTGGCTGGCCTGCGCGTGGCGCTGCAGCACCAGCGCGCGCGACGGGTCGCGCCGGCGCTGCCACCACTCGATGCCGAAGGCGCCGAGGCAGTACACCGCATAGACGAAGGACAGCAGCACGCCGAGCGTCACGGGCCACAGGAACAGCCGCGCGAGCTCGAAGAGAACGGTGTCGAAGGCCAGCATCAGGTGGGCTCCACGGAGGAAGATGAAGTGGAAGAAGGATCGAACAGGTCCGACGGCCGGCCCCAGCTTTCGTCGAACACCAGCGAGGCCAGCGGCGCGCGCCGGGCCCAGCGCTCGCGCTGCAGCATCGGCTCTTCGTAGAACGCATGCACCGGGCCCAGGCACAGCAAGGCGATCGGCTCGGCGCCCTCGGGCAGGCCGAGCAGCACGCCCAGCTCGGCGGGGTCGAACAGCGACACCCAGCCCATGCCCAGCCCTTCGGCGCGCGCCGCGAGCCAGAGGTTCTGGATGGCACAGGAGGCGGAAGCCAGGTCCATCTGCGGCAAGGTGCGGCGCCCGAACACGTGCTGCTCGCGGCCGTCGGCGAGCGTCACCACCAGCAGCTCGGCCGCGTCGAGCACGCCCTGCACCTTGAGGCGCATGAACTCGTCTTCGCGCTGACCGAGCGCACGGGCGGTGAGCACGCGTTCGCGCTCGACCACCTCGTGCAACTGCCGGCGCAGCCCTTCGCCGCGCACGCGGATGAAACGCCAGGGCTGCATGAAGCCGACGCTGGGCGCGTGGTGCGCGGCGTCGAGCAGGCGGCGCAGCACCTCGGGCGGCACCTCGCCGCCCGCAAAGTGGCGCATGTCGCGCCGCTCGTGGATGGCGCGGTACACCGCCTTCGCCTCGTCGGCCGCGAACGCATGCGCCACCATCGGGGTCAGTCCTCGATGCCGCGCTGCGCCGGGATGCCGGCCTTGAACGCGTGCTTGACCATCTGCATCTCGGTGACGGTGTCGGCCAGCTCGATGATCTCGGGCGGGCAGCGGCGGCCGGTGAGCACGACATGCACGTGCTTGGGGCGCGCGCGCAAGGTCTCGAGCACGCCTTCGAGCGGCAGCCAGCCGTAGATCAGCGGGTAGGTGATTTCGTCGAGCACCACGAGGAAAAAATCGCCCGACAGGATCGCGGCCTTGGCCTTTTCCCAGCCGTCGCGCGCGAGCTGGCCCGAGCGCTCGAGGTCCTGGCTCTTCCAGCTGAAGCCGTCGCCGAGGCCTTCGATGGGAATGCCGATCTGCTCGAACATGCGGTGTTCGCCGAAGCGCGCCGACGGCACCTTCATGAACTGGTAGATCTTCACGGCCTTGCCGCGACCGTGTGCGCGCAGCGCGAGGCCGAATGCTGCGGTGCTCTTGCCCTTGCCGTCGCCGGTGTTGACGATGACGATGCCGCGGCGTTCGCCTTCGGGCTTTTCGTAGGGCTTTTCGCTGGGAGGGGTTTCTATTTGCATGAGGGGTTCCGTTCTTGGGTGTTCTTGTGGTTCAGGGCGTGTGCACAGGCCACCGGGTACTTCCCTCCGCGAATGTCCCCCGGCCTGCGGCCTCCTCCTTGATTTC
>NZ_JBWKYF010000088.1:0-21468 GCF_059423605.1 Variovorax sp. GW460-12-1-14-LB1 | reverse complement strand
GGCCGTGGGCGTGGGCTGGTTGGCCGCGTTGATCGCGGCAATGGCCGCGACCAGTGCGGCGTTGTTCTGCGCGTTGTTGTTGCTGTTGCCGCCGCAGCCGGCCACGGCCAGAGAGAGCGCGAGGGGCGTCAGGGCCCACCACGCGCGCGTGGAATTCTTGTTCATGGAGAGTGCTTCCCGAGTGGTGTTATTCGAAGGACAACGGGCGCTCCTCGCGCCCGCGTCCATGATGAGCACATTTCATTCCCGTGCGTGTCGCGTTCGTGCCGGGGGCGCCGCAGGGCCCCGCGCCGCGCGCCACAATAGCCGCCATGTCCGACGTGCATTCCGATCAATTGCTCAGCGAAGTCGCGGCCCTGCCGCAGTTGCCGGGTGTCTACCGCTATTTCGACGCGGCCGGCGCCGTGCTGTATGTGGGCAAGGCGCGCAACCTCAAGAAGCGGGTCGCCAACTACTTCCAGAAGAGCCACGGGGGCACCCGCATCGGCCACATGATCTCGAAGATCGTGCGCATGGAGACCACCGTGGTGCGCTCCGAAGCCGAGGCGCTGCTGCTCGAGAACAACCTGATCAAGACGCTCAAGCCGCGCTACAACATCCTGTTTCGCGACGACAAGAGCTATCCCTACCTGAAGATCGCCTCGCACGGGTTTCCGCGGCTGGCCTACTACCGCGGCGCGGTCGACAAGAAGCACCGCTACTTCGGGCCGTACCCGAGCGCGTGGGCGGTGAAGGAGTCGATCCAGCTGCTGCAGAAGGTGTTCCGCCTGCGCACCTGCGAGGACACGGTGTACGCCAACCGCACGCGGCCCTGCCTGCTGTACCAGATCAAGCGCTGCAGCGGCCCCTGCGTGGGCCTCATTTCGCCCGAGGCCTACGCGCAGGACGTGGCCAGCGCCGAGGCCTTCCTGCTCGGCGACACGCAGGGCGTGCTCTCCACGCTGGAGCAGCGCATGACGGCGCATGCCGAGAAGCTCGAGTTCGAGCAGGCGGCCGAGCTGCGCAACCAGATGTCAGCCATCTCGCGCGTGCTGCATCAGCAGTCGATCGAGGTGGTGTCCGACAAGGACGTCGACATCCTCGCGGTCAAGGTGCAGGGCGGCAAGGCCTGCGTCAACCTCGCGATGGTGCGCGGCGGGCGCCACCTGGGCGACCGCGCGTACTTTCCGGTGCACGTGGACGACGCGGCGCAGATCCATCACGGCGAGCTCGACGCCGAAGAGGGCGCCGACCCGGTGGTCGCCGACCCGATCGAGGTGCAGGTGCTCGAAGCCTTCATCGCCCAGCACTACATCGACGTGCCGGTGCCCGCCACGCTGGTGCTGGGCCGGCAGGTGAGCCGGGCGCTCATCGAGGCGATTTCGCAGCAGGCCGGCGCGCGCGTGACGGCCGTGTTCCAGCCGCACGAGCAGCGCCGCCACTGGCTCGAGATGGCCGAGACGAATGCCGGCCTGCAGCTGGCGCGGCTGCTGGCCGAAGAAGGCTCGCAGCAGGCGCGCACCCGTGCGCTGGCCGACGCGCTCGAGCTGGCATCGGACGACCTGGAGAACTTCCGCGTCGAGTGCTTCGACATCTCGCACACGGCGGGCGAGGCCACGCAGGCCTCGTGCGTGGTGTTCGCGCACCACACGATGCAGAACCGCGAGTACCGCCGCTACAACATCGAGGGCATCACGCCCGGCGACGACTACGCCGCCATGCGCCAGGTGCTGCACCGCCGCTACGGCAAGCTGGCCGAGGCGCTCGCGGCTGAGACGCAGGCGCTGGCGCCGGGCGATGCCGAGAGCGAAGGGGCCGAGGGCGTCGAGGCGCCGCCGCCCCGGACGCCGGCCGCGCGCATGCCCGACCTGGTGCTGGTCGACGGCGGCAAGGGCCAGGTGTCGATGGCGCGCGAGGTGTTCAGCGAGCTGGGCCTGCCGCTGTCGCTGATCGTCGGCGTCGAGAAGGGCGAAGGCCGCAAGGTCGGGCTCGAAGAACTGGTGTTCGCCGACGGCCGCGAGAAGGTCTACCTCGGCAAGGATTCGGCGGCCCTGATGCTGGTGGCCCAGATCCGCGACGAGGCGCACCGCTTCGCCATCACCGGCATGCGGGCCAAGCGCGCCAAGGTGCGCGTGGGCGGCAGCCAGCTCGAAGACATTCCGGGCATCGGCCCGAAGCGCCGGGCGCGTCTGCTGCAGCGTTTCGGTGGCATCCGCGGCGTGGCGGCGGCGAGCGTCGAAGACCTCGCCTCGGTCGAGGGCATCGCCACCGAACTGGCCGAGGAAATCTATCGCGCGCTGCGTTGAAGCCGGGATTGCCCCCGTCCTTCCGGCGCTTCACGCGTGCATGACACAATCGCCCGCATGTTCTGGACCCTACCGACCATCATGACCTGGACGCGCATCGTCGCGATTCCGTTGATCGTCGGCGTTTTCTACCTGCCGATCAGCGAACCGACGCGCAACCTGATCGCCACGGTCATGTTCATCGTGTTCGCCGCCACCGACTGGCTCGACGGCTACCTGGCGCGCAAGCTCAACCAGACCTCTTCCTTCGGCGCCTTCCTCGATCCGGTGGCCGACAAGTTTCTCGTCTGCGCCGCGCTGCTGGTGCTGGTGCATCTGCAGCGTGCCGACGTGTTCGTGGCGCTCATCATCATCGGGCGCGAGATCGCCATCTCGGCGCTGCGCGAATGGATGGCGCGCATCGGCGCCGGCAAGAGCGTGGCGGTCCACATGATCGGCAAGGTCAAGACGACCGTGCAGATGGTCGCGATTCCCTTCCTGCTCTATGACGGGCATCTCTTCAAGGTGATCGACACCGGCCTGTGGGGCCAGTGGCTGATCTGGATCTCG
Source organism: Variovorax sp. GW460-12-1-14-LB1 (assembly GCF_059423605.1). Taxonomy (NCBI): domain Bacteria; kingdom Pseudomonadati; phylum Pseudomonadota; class Betaproteobacteria; order Burkholderiales; family Comamonadaceae; genus Variovorax; species Variovorax sp. GW460-12-1-14-LB1. Next base: position 18,634 of record NZ_JBWKYF010000088.1, on the reverse strand, counting down.
GCGGTGCTCACCGTCTGGTCGATGGTCTATTACCTGCAAAAGGCTATTCCCGAGATCCGGGCCCACTCCAAATGACCGCGGCCGTCTCGGTCCGCAACGCAGGATGGCTGCGGGCGATGCCGGCGGTCTTCGTGCTGATCTGGAGCACGGGTTTCATCGTTGCGCGCTATGGCATGCCCTATGCGCCGCCCCTCAAGTTCCTTGCCGTGCGCTATGCGCTGTCGCTCGCCTGCTTCGGCGTGTGGGTCATGCTCGCGCGGGTGGCGTGGCCGGCGAAGCGCGCGCAATGGGGGCACTTGGCGGTCACGGGCGTGCTGATGCAGGCCGGCTACCTGGGCGGTGTGTGGGCTGCTGTGCATGCGGGCATGGGTGCGGGGCTGGTGGCGCTGCTGGTCGGCATCCAGCCGGTGCTCACGGCGGTGTGGCTGTCTTTCAACGGCGGGCGCATTTCGGGACGGCAATGGACCGGGCTGGCCCTGGGTTTCGCCGGGCTGGTCTTGGTGGTGTCGCGCAAGCTGGGGCAGGGCACCGAGGTCAACGCGCTGACGATGGGGCTGGCCGTGATGGCGCTGCTGTCGATCACGGCGGGCACGCTGTACCAGAAGCGCTTCGTGGCGCCTTGCGACGTGCGCAGCGCCAGCGCGGTGCAGATGGCCGCCGCGCTGCTCGTGACCCTGCCTTTCGCCGCGCTCGAGGCGCAGGCCATCGAATGGAACACGCACTCGATCGGCGCGATGGCATGGTCGGTGCTGGCGCTGTCGCTGGGCGGCAGTTCGCTGCTCTATATGTTGATCCAGCGCGGCACGGCCACCGCCGTCACCAGCCTGCTGTACCTGGTGCCGCCGTGCACGGCGCTGATGGCCTGGCTGCTGTTCGCCGAACCGATCACCTGGACCACGGTGCTGGGCATCGGGCTGACGGCCGTCGGCGTGAGCCTCGTGGTGCGCGCGGAGCGCTGACCGACCCTGCCTTCAGCGCCCGGCCGGCTTGGCCGGCTTCCAGGGCTCCGAGCGGAACTGTTCGACCAGGTGATCGACCAGCAGGCGCACGCGGCGCGGCGTCTTTGGCCGCCACGGCGCGACCCAGTGGATGTCGGCGTCGGGCATGCTGTACGGCGGCAGCACGCGCACCAGCTCGCCGCTTGCGAGTTGCGGCGCGATGTCCCAGAGGCTGCGCAGCATGACACCGTGGCCCGCGAGGCACCAGTCGCGCACCATTTCTCCTGAATTGCTCGTGAGCGGACCCTGCACCCGCACGCGCGCCGTGCTGCCGTCGCGCGCGTAGCGCAGCGTCCAGAGCGCGAACTGGCGCGACTGCGCGGCGTCGCCGTTCTCGCGCGCGATCAGGCAGTCGTGCGTGGCCAGCGCTTCCACCGTGGCCGGCGTGCCGCGGCGTGCCAGGTAGTCGGGCGAGGCGGCCAGCACGCGCTGGTTGCGCGCGATGCGGCGCGTGGTCCAGTCGGCGGCGCGGTGCTGCTGCACCGCCCACAGCCAGACCGCGCCGTCGTAGCCTTCGGCGCCGAGGTCGGGCAGCTGCTCGGTCAGCAGCAGCTCGACCTGCAGGCCGGGGTGCTGCGCCTGGAAGTCCGCGAGTGCCGGGCCGAGCCAGTGCCGGCCGAAGCCGAAGGTGGCCGCGAGGCGGACCGTGCCGATCAGCGCGTTCTGCCGTTCGCCGAGTTCGCTTTCGAGCGCCGCGAAGCCTTCGAGCAGCGTGCGCGCATGCAGGCACACGGCCTCGCCCTCGGCCGTGACGCTGAGCCGCCGCGTCGTGCGGTCGAACAGCCGCTGTCCGAGCCGGGCCTCCAGCGCGCCGAGCCGCTTGGTGATGACCGAGGGCACCACGTCGAGCGTGGCGGCTGCGCCGGCCAGGCTGCCCTGGTCGCGGATGGCCAGCACCAGTTCGAGATCGCCGCGTTCCATCGCGTGGGGATTCATGCCAAAGTGGAAAGTATGAATTGGCTGATTGTTGCTTGATGGCCGCCAGGGTGCAACGCACAATCGCGGCGTGACGGCTTCCTTCCTCGACTTTCCCCGCTTCGACATCGCCCGCGATGGCGTGCGCATCCACGGTCGCATCGGCGGGCAGGGCGCTCCCTTGCTGCTGTTGCACGGCCATCCGCAGACGCATGCGATCTGGCACCGCGTGGCGCCCGCGCTGGCCGAGCGCTTCACGGTGATCGCCGTGGACCTGCGCGGCTACGGCGACTCGGGTCGACCGGCGGCCGACGCCGAGCACGCGGTCTACAGCAAGCGGGAGATGGCGCGCGACGCGCTGGCCGCCATGCATCACCATGGCTTCGAACGCTTCGCCGTGCTGGCCCACGACCGCGGCGCGCGCGTGGCGCACCGGCTCGCGGCCGACCATCCCGGCGCGGTCGAGCGCATGCTGCTGCTCGACGTCGCGCCGACGCTGGCCATGTACGAACACACCTCCGAAGCATTTGCCAAGGCCTACTGGCACTGGTTCTTCCTGATCCAGTCGCCGCCGCTGCCCGAGGCGCTGATTGCGTCCGACCCGGTGCGCTACGTGCGCAGCGTGATGGGCGGGCGGCACGCGGGGCTTGCGCCGTTCGCGCCCGAGGTGCTGGCCGAGTACGAACGCTGCATCGCCATCCCGGGCACGGCCGAATCCATCTGCGAGGACTACCGCGCCTCCGCCACCATCGACCTCGTGCACGACCGCGCCGACATCGCCGCCGGCCGCCGCCTCGCGCAGCCGCTGCGCGTGCTGTGGGGCGAGCACGGGGCGGTGGGGCGCGCGTTCGATGTGCTTTCGCTGTGGCGCGAGCGGGCCGACGACGTGTCGGGCCGCGCGCTGCCCTGCGGCCACTACATCCCCGAAGAAGCCCCCGACGCCCTGCTGGCCGAGGCGCTGAATTTTTTCGTTTCCCCCGAACACCCAGGAGCCACTTCATGAGCACCCACAGAATCGCAGTCATCGCCGGCGACGGCATCGGCAAGGAAGTCATGCCCGAGGGGCTGCGCGTGCTCGATGCGGCGGCGCGCAAATTCGGCATCGACCTGAAGTTCGACCACTTCGACTTCTCGAGCTGGGACTATTACGAGAAGCACGGCCAGATGCTGCCCGACAACTGGAAGGACCAGATCGGCGGCCACGACGCCATCTTTTTCGGCGCGGTCGGCTGGCCCGAGAAGATTCCCGACCACGTGTCGCTGTGGGGCTCGCTGCTCATGTTCCGCCGCGAGTTCGACCAGTACATCAACCTGCGTCCCGCGCGCCTGATGCCCGGCATCGTCGCGCCCGTGGTGCGCCGCGACGGCACGCCGCGCCAACCCGGCGAGATCGACATGTACATCGTGCGCGAGAACACCGAGGGCGAGTACTCGAGCATCGGCGGGCGCATGTACCAGGGCACGCCGCGCGAGATCGTGGTGCAGGAAACCGTGATGTCGCGCGTGGGCGTCGACCGCGTGCTGAAGTTCGCCTTCGAGCTCGCACAATCGCGGCCGAAGAAGCACCTGACCAGCGCCACCAAGTCGAACGGCATCTCGATCACCATGCCGTACTGGGACGAGCGCGTGGTGGAAATGGCCAAGGGCTACCCGGGCATCACGCTGGACAAGTTCCACATCGACATCCTCACGGCGCACTTCGTGCAGCGGCCCGACTTCTTCGACGTGGTGGTGGCGAGCAACCTGTTCGGCGACATCCTGTCCGACCTGGGCCCGGCCTGCACCGGCACCATCGGCATCGCGCCCAGCGCCAACCTCAACCCCGAGCGCACCACGCCCTCGCTGTTCGAGCCGGTGCACGGCTCGGCGCCGGACATCGCCGGGCAGGGCATCGCCAACCCGATCGGGCAGATCTGGTGCGGCGCGATGATGCTGGAGTTTCTCGGCCACAAGGACGCGCACGACGCGATCCTGGCGACCATCGAGAAGGTGCTCGCGCCCCAAAGCGGCGCACCGCGCACGCCGGACATTGGCGGCCGGGCGGGCACGGCCGACCTCGGAAAGGCAATTGCCGAGGCCCTTTGAAAAGTACGTCGCGAAACGCCCCTAAAATCGCGCGCTCCGCTGGGCTGCAGTGCGTTGTGTCTTATTGACACCCCGCAGACCAGTGGTTGTAATCCTCGCTGGCAGTGCGCTGCCGAGGCGTCAGGCCTGCCATGTTCTTGAGTCGCTCCCGTCGCGGCCAGGTCGCAGCTGACGAAAGCCGACCAACTTTTTTTCGACAAGGGGCCCTTGTGAACAAGACCGAACTGATTGAGCACATCGCAAAGAACGCCGATATTTCCAAAGCCGCAGCGACCCGTGCGCTCGAATCCACCATTGGCGCCATTCGTACCACGCTCAAGAAGGGCGGTTCCGTGTCGCTCGTCGGTTTCGGCACTTTCGCAGTCGGCAAACGCGCAGCCCGCACCGGCCGGAATCCCCGCACCGGCGACGCGATTAAAATCAAGGCAGCCAAGATCCCGAAGTTCCGTCCCGGCAAGGCGCTCAAAGACGCGCTGAACTGAGGCTGTAGACTCGGAGAGTATTCCAGGTGGGGTGCTTAGCTCAGTTGGTAGAGCGGCGCCCTTACAAGGCGTAGGTCGGGGGTTCGAGCCCCTCAGCACCCACCACCACCCGATGCAAAGGCGAACACCGGTTCGCCTTTTTTATTGCCGTCCGGCGCCCGTCGAAAAAGAGTGTTCAAGCATGTTTGATACCTTCCGCAAGTACAACAAAGTCGTGATGATTTTCTTGTTCTTGCTGATCATTCCCTCGTTCGTCTTCTTTGGTGTCGAGCGCTACCAGGGCATGGGCGGCGACGAGAAGGTGGCCCGCATCCAGGGCCATGACATCACCAAGCCCGAGTGGGACCAGCAGCACCGCGTCGAGACCGACCGCATCCGCCAGCAGTCGCCCAACGTCGATCCGACGCTGCTCGACTCCGACGCGCTGCGCTACGCCACGCTGGAACGCATGGTGCGCGATCGCGTGCTGGCGGCTGCGGCGGTCAAGACCAACATGTCGGTGTCCGAAGACCGCCTTACGCGCATGTTCGCGCAGGACGCCGGCCTGGCTGCGTTCCGCACGGCCGACGGCAAGTTCGACCGCGAAGCCTTCCTGCGCGCCACCGGCCGCACGCCCGAGCAGTACGAAGCGTCGGTGCGCGCCGACATGGCCTCGCAGCAGGTGCTGCTGGGCGTGACCGGCACGAGCTTCGCCCCGGCGGCGCTGACCGCGGCCACGGTGAATGCCTTCTACGACCGCCGTGAAATCCAGGTCGCGCGCTTCGCGCCCGAAAGCTTCGCCTCGAAGGTCACGGTCAGCGATGCCGACATCGAGGCCTACTACAAGGACCACACGTCGCAGTTCCAGGCGCCGGAGCAGGCCAGCATCGAGTACCTCGTGCTCGACCTCGAAGCCGCGAAGAAGAACATCGTCGCGAACGAAGCCGACCTCAAGACCTACTACGAGCAGAACACCGCGCGCTTCGGCACCAAGGAAGAACGCCGTGCAAGCCACATCTTGATCACCGCGCCGGCCAGCATGTCCAGCGGCGACCGCGCCAAGGCGAAGGCCAAGGCCGAGCAGCTGCTGGCTGATGTGAAGAAGGCACCGGCCACCTTCGCCGACGTGGCACGCAAGAACTCGCAGGACCCCGGCTCGGCCGAGAAGGGCGGCGACCTTGACTTCGTCACGCGCGGCGCGATGGTCAAGCCGTTCGAAGATGCGATGTTCGCGCTCAAGAAGGGCGACATCAGCGACCTCGTCGAGACCGAGTTCGGCTATCACATCATCCAGCTGACCGACATCAAGCCGGCCGTGGTGCCGCCTTTCGAGAAGGTGCGCGCGACCATCGAGAACGAAGTGCGCGCCCAACAAGCCACGCAGGAATTCGCGAAGGCTGCGGAAATTTTCACGGACACCGTCTATCAGCAACCCGAGAGCCTGAAGCCGGCCGCCGAGAAGCTGAAGCTCACGATCCAGACCGCCACCAACGTGCCGCGCACGCCCGCACCGGGCGCCACCGGCCCGCTCGCCAGCCGCAACTTCCTGCAGGCGCTGTATGCCTCCGACTCGCTCGACCGCAAGCAGAACACCGAAGCCATCGAAGTCGGTCCGAACCAACTCGCATCGGGCCGCGTGACGCAGTACACGGCCGCACATCCGATTCCGTTGGCCGAGGTGAAGGACAAGATCCGCGCACAGCTCATCACCGAGCGCGCCGCAGCACTGGCCAAGACCGAGGGCGAAGCCAAGCTTGCCGCGTGGAAGGTGAAGGCCGACGGCGCCACCTTCGGCGCACCGGTCACGGTGTCGCGCATCGATGCCCAGTCGCAGCCGACGCCGGTGATCGACGCCGCACTGCGTGCCGACGGCGCCAAGCTGCCCGCGCTGCTCGGCGTGGATCTCGGCACGCAAGGCTATGCCGTGGTCCGCGTGACCAAGGTCGTGCCGCGCACGCCGCCGACGGCCGAGCAGGCGCAGCAGGAAAGCATGCAGATCGCCCAGTCGGTGACTGCCGCGGAAGCCGCTGCCTACTACGAACTGCTGAAGCAACGCTTCAAGGTGGAGATCCTCGTGCCGAAGCCAGCGGACACGCTGCCGACTGCTGCAGCGGCGCGCTGAGACACAGACGGGCAACTGCTGCTCGCAACAAGCCCGGGTTCGACGACCCGGGCTTTTTTTTTGGTCGCACGAGGGACAAGCGCGGTTCGCGCTTCTTGCCAGAATCCGGCGCATGGGAACCCTTTACCTCGTGCGCCACGGGCAGGCCAGTTTCGGTGCTGCCGACTATGACAACCTGAGCGAACTCGGACACCGGCAGTCCGTGCGCCTGGGCGAATACTGGCGCGAGCGCGGCATGCGTTTCGATGCCGTCATCACCGGCACCCTGAAGCGCCACAAACAGACCTGGGAAGCCATCGCGCAGGGGCTCGGGCTGTCGCGCGACGACGTGCTGCCGTGGCCGGGACTCAACGAATACGACAGCGAAGCCGTCATTGCCACGGTGCACCAGGGCAAGCTCGAGAAGCCCGATTCGCCCGAGATGTACCGCCATCATTTCCGCCTGCTGCGCGATGGGCTCGGCGCGTGGATGCAGGGGCGCACGGCGCCGGTCGGCATGCCGAGCTACGTCGACTTCCTGGCCGGCGTGACGACGGCGCTCGACCATGTGCGCGAGCGGCACCACGGCGCGAAGGTGCTGGTGGTGTCGAGTGGCGGGCCGATCAGCACCGCGGTCGGCCATGTGCTGGGCACGAGCGCCGAGACGACCATCGAACTCAACCTGCGCATCCGCAACAGCTCGGTGACCGAGTTCGCCTTCACGCCGAAGCGGCACATGCTCGTGACCTACAACACCTTGCCGCACCTCGACGGCCCGGCGTACGAGGACTGGGTCACCTACTCCTGAACAGTGTCAGGCCTGCCAGACGCCGTAGCCGGCGCGGCGCAGGGCGATGCCCAGATCGACCTCCATCAGCCGCGCATCGTCGTACGGCATCGGGTTGTAGCGTTCGTAGAGCGCGGGCAACAGCCGCAGGCCGAATTCCTGCACGAAGCGGTTGGCCTGGATGCCGGCCTTGTGCTTGTCGAAACGGATGTCGGGGTCCAGGCCGGTCATGCCGACATAGACGAAGGGCTTGCCGAGCTGGTAGTCAGGGTTGGCGCGCCGGAAGCGGCCATTGTTCCAGACGCGGTCGTCGAGTTCGACCACATAGACGTGGTGACGGGCGCGTGGTTTGCGGGGCATCGACGGGAAGGCCTCGCGAGGCTGGCTGAAGAAGTGTGGGGCCCAGGCAGCCGGAAGAACCGCCGGCCGCGTTGCGCGGCACGGCGTCAGGGGCATCAGCTCTTGCGCTTGATGAGGCCGTAGAGAATCAGCAGCACGATCGCGCCCAGCACGGAGGCGATGAAGCCAGCGCCCTGGCCGGCGGTGTACCAGCCCATCGCCTGGCCGAGGTAGGTCACGCCCAGCGAACCTGCAATGCCGATCAGCGTGGTCACGATGAAGCCGGCGGAATCGTTGCCCGGCTTGACGGCCCGCGCCACGAGACCCACGACGAACCCGATCAGGATAGTCCAGACGATGCTCATGAAGAAGTTCCTTTGATGAAGTGAAGTGGCGAAAGCCGGGCCCGGTCGGGCCGCTCGCATTCATGATAGCGGAGCCATTCGCGCGTCGGCGTCGGCTTGGTACATCGAACGGGCGACTGCGAAGTTATGCCCATGGGGCAGGGCGCATGTGTGGCGGCAGGCCATCGCGGACGGCCTCTGAAGGCGCTGGGCTGCATGTCGATGTGGCATTTCAGCGTCTTTGGTGATCGCGGAAGCGAAAGCCGCGATTTTTAACGCTACAATCAGAGGCTCTACGGTGGCTGTAGCTCAGTTGGTAGAGTCCCAGATTGTGATTCTGGTCGTCGTGGGTTCGAGTCCCATCAGCCACCCCAAAAAATTCAGTCCCAGCGCTATTTCTCAATAGCACCCAAGGGATTCCAGCGCCGGGCTTGCCCGGCGTTGTCATTTCTGGCTTCGCCGTCGCTTCAAGCGCCGGGTTGCACGCCGCATTCTTTCCCCACCGCCCCCGATTTTGAAAGTACCCAAAATGGTGCGCATGTGTTGCGGGTTGTTGCATTCCGCCAATGCGCCTGCATTTTTCTGCTGAAAAGGCGCTTGTGGCAAAAGTGGTTTGAATTAGAATTCAGCCGTTTTCAATTCACAACAGGAGTCCAACAATGGCTTCGTCACTCGCCGATATCAATTCCCAGATCCAGAAGCACGACGAGCAGATTGCGCAATTGCGCAAGCAGGCCGAAGACCTGCGTAACCAGGAACGGGCCGGCGTGATCGAAGAAGTGCGCAGGAAGATTGCGGAATACGGTTTGACCGCTTCCGATCTGAAGCTGGGTGGTGGTCGTGCCGCCGCAACCAAGCGCAGCGCAGGTCCTGCAGCCGCCAAGGCCGCCGCCAAATACCGTGGCCCGACGGGCGAAACCTGGTCTGGTGGCCGTGGCCGCAAGCCGCGCTGGGTCACGGAAGCCCTGGCAGCCGGCAAGTCGCTCTCCGATTACGAGATCAAGTGATTGCCTGCAGAATCAGTTGGACATTCGCCCAATAAAAAAGCCCGCTTCGGCGGGCTTTTTTATTGGAGGGCGCGCACAGTGATGTGCGCGCGTCCGATCAGTTCACCATCACCAGTTTTCCCTTGACGCCGCGCGATCCCATGTGCGCATAGGCGGCCTTCAATTCGGCCATCGGCATCGTGCTGTCGATCACCGGCTTGATTTTTCCCTGGCCGTACCACTGGGCCAATTCGGCCATCATCTGTGCATTGGCCTTGGGTTCGCGCTTCGCGAAATCGCCCCAGAACACGCCCACGAGCGACGCGCCTTTGAGCAGCGTGAGATTCAATGGCAGCGACGGGATCGGGCCCGATGCAAAACCGACCACCAAATAGCGACCGCGCCAGCCAATCGAGCGGAATGCGGGTTCTGCGAAATCGCCGCCCACGGGGTCGTAAATCACATCCGGGCCTTTGCCGTCGGTTGCGGCTTTGATGGCATCGCGGAAACCATTGGGCAGTGCGTGCGTCGTGTAATTGATCGTCGCGTCGGCGCCGATCGAGCGGCAGAGTTCGCACTTCTCGTCGGTCGATGCCGCAGCGATCACTTTGGCGCCCGCCGCTTTGGCGATCTGGATGGCTGCGGTGCCCACGCCGCCCGCTGCGCCGAGCACCAGCACGGTTTCTCCGGCCTTGAGCTGCGCGCGGTCCATCAGTGCGTGCCACGAGGTGGCGTAGATCATGATGAAAGCGGCCGCGTCGACATGGCCGAAACCTTCGGGCAGCGGCATGCACAGCGCGGCGGGTGCCAACGTGTGGGTGCCGAAGCCGCCCGTGCCCGAGAGGCACGCCACGTTCTGCCCGACCTTGAGGTGCGTCACGCCTTCGCCCACCGCCTGGATCACGCCCGCATATTCCGATCCGGGAACGAAGGGCAGCGGCGGCTTCATCTGGTATTTGTTCTGCACGATCAGCAGGTCGGGGAAATTCAGGCTGGCCGCCTTGATCTCGATCAGCACCTGGCCCGGGCCCGGCGTGGGGGTGGGCAGTTCTTTCCAGGTCAGCGCGTCGACGCCGGTGGGGTTTTCGCAAAGCCATGCGTGCATGCTCGGGGTCTCCTTCGAATGAGTCGTGTGGGCAATGAATTCGGGGCGATGATAGGCGGCGCTGTGGTGCGGCGTTGTCCCTGCTGCGACGCACCCCGCACCTACAATCCGCTGCACCCAGAAGCACCATGAAGATACTTATTTCCAATGACGATGGCTTTCAGGCGCCGGGCATCGTCGCGTTGCACGACGCACTCAAGGACATCGCCGACGTCGAGGTGGTGGCACCCGAGCACAACAACAGCGCCAAGTCGAACGCACTCACGCTGGCCGCACCGCTGTATGTGCACAAGGCGCACAACGGTTTCCGCTACGTGACGGGCACGCCGGCCGATTGCGTGCACATCGCGCTCAAGGGCCTGCTCGACTACCGGCCCGACCTGGTGGTCTCGGGCATCAACAACGGCGCCAACATGGGCGACGACACCATCTATTCAGGCACCGTGGGCGCGGCGATGGAGGCCTACCTGTTCGGCATCCCGGCCATCGCCTTCTCGCAGATCGAAAAAGGCTGGGCGCACGTGGATGCGGCGGCTCAGGTGGCGCGCCGGCTGGTGCAGCAGATCGAGCGCGAAAAGATGCTCGGTGGCCCCGCCTTCCTGCTCAACGTGAACGTGCCGAACCGCCCGTTCGACGAACTGAAGCCGGTCAAGGTGTGCCGGCTCGGCCGCCGCCATGCGGCCGAAAAGGTGATCACGCAGGACAGCCCGCGCGGCGAAACCATGTACTGGATCGCCGGTGCAGGCAGCGCCAAGGACAGCGGGGAGGGCACCGACTTCCACGCGACCGCGGCCGGCCACATCGCGCTGACGCCCTTGCAGATCGACCTGACCGACCACGCCAACCTGGGCCAATGGCGCGAGACGGTCGCCCGTCTCGGCAATTGACGACATGGCGACCCCTCCACGGCCCAGTTTCCCGGTTCGACTGACCCCCACCGCCTCGGCCGCCACGCGTGGGCGCATGCCCGCTGTGCCGGTCAAGCCGATGGTCCCGTCCACGCCCTCGATGGCGTCCGACGCCGTGCGAGCCCGCATGGTGCAAAAGCTCGCGGCGCAGGGCATCACCGACGCGCGCGTGCTGCGCGCTATGGGCACCGTCGAGCGGCATCGCTTCGTCGACAGCGCGCTGGTCAACCAGGCCTATGAAGACACCAGCCTGCCGATCGGGCTGGGGCAGACCATTTCCAAGCCCAATGTGGTGGCTCGCATGATCGAGCTGCTGCTGGGCGCGCCGGCGCTGGTCGGCAAGCCGCAGGAACGGCTGGGCCGCGTGCTCGAGATCGGCACCGGCTGCGGCTACCAGGCCGCGGTGCTGAATGAAGTGGCGACCGAGGTCTACAGCATCGAACGTCTGCGCGGGTTGCACGAGCGTGCGCGCACCAATCTGCGGCACTTCCGTCTGGCCACCGTCCACCTGATGTTGGGCGACGGCATGATCGGTTACGCGAAGGGTGCGCCGTACGCGGGCATCATCGCCGCGGCAGGCGGTGAGGCCGTGCCCGAGGCCTGGATCACGCAGCTCGCGGTGGGCGGGCGCATCGTCGCGCCGACCCATTCCGCCACCGGTGGACAGGCCCTCGTCGTGATCGACAAGACCCCCCGTGGGCTCGAGCGGCGCATTCTTGAGGCGGTTCACTTTGTCCCCCTAAAATCGGGCATCGCTTGAAGGAATAACAAATGCAGGGTTTTGGCAATCGGAGTTTGTTCGCAGGCATCACGTTGGCTGTTGTGCTCGTGATCGCGGGCTGCTCCGCACCGCGCGGTCCCGCACCGGTCGAAGACCGGGGCACCATGACGCGTGCTCCCGGGGCAACGACGCCCGGCGGTCCTCCCATCACGACCGACGCGTCCGGCAAACCGCTCCCCGGTATCGAGAACTACGGCAAGCCCGGCTACTACGCCGTGCGCCCCGGTGACTCCATCCGCCGCATCGGCAGCGAAACGGGCCAGCGCTGGCAGGACATCGTGCGCTGGAACAACCTCGACAACCCCGACCTGATCGAAGTCGGCCAGGTGTTGCGCGTGATTCCGCCGACCGGCGGGAGCACGGCGGTTGCCACGGCACCGTCCACCTCGGCGCCTGCTGCGCCCACCGAGGCGACCACCAAGCCGGTGGCCCCGCAGGCGTCCGTCACGCCGGCCGTGCCGGCCAGCGGCGCGAGCGGCACCACCAAGCCGCCTGTCACGGCCTCGCCTTCGGGCCCGAGCAGTTCGGGTGACGACGACCTGGGCTGGATCTGGCCTGCCAGCGGTTCGCTGATCGCCGGTTTCGACGAAGCCAAGAACAAGGGCTACGACATCAGCGGCAAGGCCGGCGATCCCGTGCTGGCCGCGGCCGACGGTCGCGTGGTCTACGCCGGTGCCGGCCTGCGCGGCTACGGCAACCTGATCATCCTGAAGCACAACAACACCTACCTCACGGCGTATGCGCACAACCAGACGCTGCTCGTGAAGGAAGACCAGTCGGTTCAGAAGGGCCAGAAGATCGCCGAAATGGGCAACAGCGACGCCGATCGCGTGAAGCTGCATTTCGAGATCCGCCGCCAGGGCAAGCCCGTCGACCCGTCGCGCTACCTGCCCAATCGGTGATGCCATGGCTGCCTCCCGCCCTCTCCGCACACTGCCCGTGCGCGGGCTGGCGGGGCAGGGCAGCCCTTCACCTCGAAGCAACGGCGGTGGCCGCAATGGTCATCAGGACAGCGGCGACGAGCCGCTGAGCACGGACTCTCTTCCCGACGACCCCGCAGCGGACCCATCGACTCCCTCCGCAGCATCGGCCCCGCCTCACGGCACCGCCGCCGAGGTCATGGGCGGCGAGGGCGCCGATGCGCTGACCATCTACCTGCGCCAGGTCCGGCGCACCGGACTCTTCACTCCTGCCGAGGAATACACCACCGCCTGCGCCGCACGCGCCGGCGATTTCGAGGCGCGGCAATCGATGATCGAGCACAACCTGCGGCTCGTGGTCAACATCGCCAAGAACTACCTGGGGCGCGGCATGCCGCTGTCCGACCTCATCGAGGAAGGCAACCTCGGGCTGATGCATGCCATCACCAAGTTCGAGCCTGAGCGCGGGTTTCGCTTCTCCACGTATGCGACCTGGTGGATCCGCCAGTCGGTCGAGCGCGCCGTCATCACGCAGTCGCGAGCGATCCGCCTGCCGGTGCATGTCGTGCGCGAACTGCAGCAGGTCCTGCGTGCGCGCCGCACGCTCGAGGGCGATGCGGAGTTCCTCGCGAGCCGGCCGGACGGCGTGCGCGTGGAGGACGTGGCCGCGCTGCTCGGCCGCGAGGTGCAGGCGGTGGCTGACCTGCTGGCGCTGGCGGAGGCGCCGCGTTCGCTCGATGCGGGCGACGCGCGCGGCGAAGAAGGCTTCACGCTGGCCGACACCGTGGCCTCCGACGACGAACAGGGCAACCCCGCCGGCGTGACGCACACGCACGAGGTGGAGCGCCTGCTCGATCAGTGGGTGCAGGCCCTCAACGCGCGGGAGCGCGAGGTGCTCGAAGGCCGCTACGGCCTGCACGACCGGGAGCCCGAGACGCTCGAGGTGCTGAGCGTGCGGCTGGGCCTGACACGCGAGCGCGTGCGGCAGATCCAGAACGAGGCCCTGGCCAAGATGCGCAAGCAGCTGGCGCGCTCCGGCGTCGGCCGCGACGCGCTGTTCTAGCGGTGTGAAGAAAAGAAGGTAACCCGTCGCGCCGGGACCACCCCGGCCACGCTGAGACAATCGGGGGATGACGGAATCCATCGAAGAAAAGAAAGTCCCCGCGAGCCCCGCCGATGAATGGCTCCAGGTCGAGTCGCTCGACCTGGACGCGCAAGGCGTCTCCCACAAGTCCGACGGCATGGTCGTCTTCATCGAAGGCGCATTGCCCTTCGAGGAGGTGCAGTTCAACGTGCATCGCCGCAAGAACAACTGGGAGCAGGGCACGGTCACGCAGATCCGCCGCGAGTCCTCGCAGCGCGTGCGACCGGGTTGCCCGCACTTCGGCCTGCACACGGGCGCATGCGGCGGCTGCAAGATGCAGCACCTGGACGCCGCCGCCCAGGTGGCGGTGAAGCAGCGTGCGCTGGAAGACAACCTCTGGCACCTGGGCAAGGTCAAGCCCGAGAACGTGCTGCGCCCGCTCGAAGGCCCGGCCTGGCATTACCGCTACCGCGCGCGCCTGTCGGTGCGCCACGTGGTCAAGAAGGGCACGGTGCTGATCGGCTTCCACGAGCGCAAGAGCCGCTACCTTGCCGACATGCAGGTCTGCCCCGTGCTGCCCAAGCAGGTCAGCGCCATGCTGATGCCGTTGCGCGCGCTGATCGGTTCCATGGACGCACGCGACACCTGTCCGCAGATCGAGCTGGCCTGCGGCGACGCGCCGGATTCGACCGCGCTGGGCACCATCGCCCTGGTGCTGCGTCACCTGGAGCCGCTGTCGGGCGCCGACATCGGACGGCTCAAGGCGTTCGCCGCCGAGAACGAGGGCGTTCAATGGTGGCTGCAGGCCAAGGGCCCGGACACCGTGAAGCTGCTGGAGGAGGGCGGCACGCCGCTGGCCTATCGCCTGCCCGCGTTCGGTGTGACGATGCCGTTCAAGCCCACCGATTTCACCCAGGTCAACCCGCACATCAATCGCGCGCTGGTCGGCAAGGCGCTGCGCCTGCTCGACGTGCAGCCCGAGGAGCGCGTGATCGACTGGTTCTGCGGCCTGGGCAACTTCACGCTGCCGCTGGCGAGCCAGGCGCGCGAGGTGCTGGGCATCGAGGGCAGCGACACGCTGGTGGCACGCGCGACCGACAACTTCCAGAGAAACCAGCCTGCAACGCCCGAGCGGCGTGCGCTGTCGGCCACCCGGTTCGTGGCGCGCAACCTGTTCGACATGACGCCCGAGATGCTGGTGGCCGACGGCAGTGCCGACAAGTGGCTGGTCGATCCGCCGCGCGAAGGTGCCTTCGCGCTGGCCAAGGCGATGGCCGACCTGCACCAGCAGCCTGAACTGCGCACCGGTGGCTGGACGCCGCCCAAGCGCATCGTGTACGTGAGCTGCAACCCGTCGACGCTGGCACGCGACGCCGGCCTGCTGGTGCACCAGGCGGGCTACCGCTGCACCTTCGCGGGGGTGGTGAACATGTTCCCGCACACGGCGCACGTCGAGTCGATCGCGGTCTTCGTGCTGGAATGAAAAAAGGCCCCTCGGGGCCTTTTTTCCTGGGGTCGGAGCAAGCCGCTCAGTCGCGCTCGCCGCCGAAGATGCCCAGCAAGGCCAGCAGGCTCTGGAACACGTTGAACATGTCCAGGTACAGGGCCAGCGTGGCGCTGATGTAGTTGGTTTCGCCACCGTCCATGATCTGCTTCAGGTCATAGAGCATGTAGGCCGAGAAGATGCCGATGGCCGCCACCGAGATCACCAGCATGCCGGTGCTCGAGCCCACGAAGACGTTGATGACGGCGCCGAGCATCAGCACCAGCGCACCGACGAACAGGAACTTGCCCATGCCGGACAGGTCGCGCTTGATGACCGTGGCCAGCGAGGCCATCACGAAGAACACGCCGGCGGTGCCGCCGAAGGCCGTCATGATCAGTTCGGGGCCGTTCTTGAAGCCCAGCACCATCGCCAACAGGCGCGACAGCATCAGGCCCATGAAGAAGGTGAAGCCCAGCAGCACCGGCACGCCGGCGGCGGAGTTCTTGGTCTTCTCGATCGCGAACATGAAGCCGAAGGCGCCGCCGAGGAAGACGATCAGGCCGAGTCCGCCGGTGAGCGAGCGGGTGATGCCGGTGCTCACGCCGATCCAGGCGCCCAGCACGGTGGGCAGCAGGCTCAGCGCCAGCAGCCAGTAGGTATTGCGCAGCACGCGCTGGCGTTCGGCCTGCGGCAGTGTCTGGCCGTAGCCGGTGGAAGTGTCGAGGGTGGTCACACGGTCGTTCATGGCCGAAGCTCCTGAGGTTGCTGCATGCAATGACACGCAGTTGGGCGCATTCTAGGGGGCTGCAAGAGGGGGCCTTGCAAAGACCGTATGCCCGTTGTTCTTAAGCCCTGGTGGGACGCTGCGGCGCCCCGCCGTTATGCTGTCGGGTTTCGACGCAACCTGAGCCTATCCATGAAGACCAAATCATTCCTCGAACTCGCCGACGTCAAGGCCATCGCCGCTGCAGCGGAAGCCGAGGCCCTGAAGAACAACTGGGCCGTGACCATCGCCATCTCCGACGACGCGGGCAACCTGCTCTGGCTGCAGCGCCTGGACGGCGCCGCCGCGCTGTCCTCGCACATCGCTCCCGCCAAGGCGCACACCGCCGCCATGGGCCGTCGCGAGAGCAAGGTCTATGAAGACATCATCAACGGCGGCCGTACCGCGTTCCTGACGGCGCCCCTGGTGGAAGGCCTGCTCGAAGGCGGCGTGCCGATCGTGAAGGACGGCCACGTCATCGGCGCTGTGGGCGTGAGCGGCGTGAAGTCGAACGAAGATGCGCAGATCGCCAAGGCCGGCATCGCCGCGCTCGGCCTGTAAGCCTTTTCATTCGCCCAAAGCAAAACGCCGACCATTTGGTCGGCGTTTTCTTTTTCGGGGCTTCAGCGTGAAAAAAAGCTTGGCTAGTCGGCGAACCGTTGGCTAGCAAAAAAACGACCCTTCGGAGATGAATCTCCTCGAGTCGCCCCACGATGAAACTTGCGCGAGGGGCGGGCTGAACGACCTACTTGGTCAGGATCAGCTTGCCGAGTTTGGTGGCTTGAAGCCGGTAGAGCGAGCCGTTGTGCATGATGCCCACGGTCTTGCTTCCCTTCAGAAGCTCCGTGCTTTCGACCATCGGCGCCGGACGCGCTGCCTGGATCGATGCATGACCGCCACCCGATTGGTCGAGCGAAGGGTGGTTCAGGACAGAAAAGGCATTCGGGGTGGCTGGCATCTGGAGTTCCCTTTATGGAAGCGATGAGTGAATGATAATGATTCTCAATATAAAGTCAATCGTCGCGATCAACTTTTTTTCGATCCGTCATTCACCCGTTCAGATCACTTCGTGTCGGGCTCGGTGATGAAGCCGATCTTGCGCACGCCGGCTTCGCGTGCCTCAGCCATGGCCTTGGCCACGCGCTCGTAGCGCACGGCCTTGTCGCCGCGGATGTGCAGCTCGGGCTGCGGTTCCTTGGCCGCTTCGGCGGCCAGGCGGTTCGGCAGCTCGCTGTCGTCGATCTTCTGTTCGTTCCAGTAGTAGGCGCCGTCGGCCGTGACGCTGAACAGGATGTTCTGCGGCTTGGGCTGCTCGGGCTCGCTGCTGGCGCGGGGCAGGTCGATGTTGACCGCGTGCTTCATGACCGGCACGGTGATGATGAAGATGATCAGGAGCACCAGCATGACGTCGACCAGTGGCGTCATGTTGATCTCGTTCATCACCTCATCGGGTTCGTCTTGCGTTCCGAAAGCCATGATGCTGCTCAGCCCTTCTTGAGCGGAACCACGACGGCTTCACCGCTGCCGCTTTGCACCCGGGCGCCGGTCACGAAGTAGGCGTGCAGGTCATGGGCGAAGCTGTTGAGCTTGGTCAGCACGAACTTGTTGCCGCGCACCAGGGCGTTGTAGCCCAGCACGGCGGGGATGGCGACCGCCAGGCCCAGGGCCGTCATGATCAGTGCTTCGCCGATCGGGCCGGCCACCTTGTCGATGGTGGCCTGGCCGGCCGAGCCGATGCTCATCAGCGCGTGGTAGATGCCCCAGACGGTGCCGAACAGGCCGATGAACGGCGCCGTCGAACCCACCGAAGCGAGGATGGCGAGGCCGGTCTGCAGGCGCGCCGTGAAGGCGTCGATGCCGTTGCGCAGGGCGCGCGTGATCCAGTCGCTCACGTCGAGCGCGTCATGCAGGTGCGCCTTGGTGTTGCGGTGGTGGGCGGCGGCTTCGCGGCCCTCAAGCGCCAGGGCGCGGAAGGGGTTGCTGTCGTCGGTGCCCAGCTTGTTCAGGGCGGTGGCGAAGTCTTCGCTGTGCCAGAAGTCCTGCGAGTGCTTGGCCAGGCGCTTGTATTTGATGACGTCGAGCGCCTTCACGATGATCACGATCCACGATGCGAGGGACATGCCGATCAACAGAACCGCGACAGCCTTGGTGACGAAGTCGCCCTGATTCCAGACGTTCATCAAGCCAAATTGGGAATCCATACGAAGTTGCTCCAGAGAAAAATTAGTTCAGGACGTAGTTGACGGGGGCGTCGTAAGACATGGCCTGCACCACGCCGTTGACCTTGCCGGGCACGAACCGGCATTTCATGATGTATTCGACGGCGGCCTCGTCGAGGCGGTCGAAGCCGCTGGACTTCTTGACCTCGGCGCTCTTGGGCAGGCCGTCGGCGCCCACGAGCACGCGCACGATCACCTTGCCCTGCTCGCCGAGCCGCTTGCTCATGGCGGGATAGACCGCCTTCGGGTTCTGCAGGTAGTCGGCATTGCTCGACGGCAGCTGCACGGCAGGCGGCGCCGGAGGCGACGGCGGCGGTGCGGGAGGGGCTGGCGGCGCGGGCGGTGCCGGTGG
>NZ_JBWKYF010000087.1:0-21664 GCF_059423605.1 Variovorax sp. GW460-12-1-14-LB1 | reverse complement strand
GAGGGCGGGGATGGGGCTGTCAGGAAGGTTCATGCCTTGGGTGCGGGAAGAAGGCGCTCGCTGCGCGCAGGCAGCATCGCGCCGTTGAAGAGGGCGTCGGCCGAGGGCCGTGTCTTCAGGCCGAAGGTGTCGGCCACCTCGTCGACCTGCTGTTCGAGCGTGAGCTTGCGCATGTCGCCCAGCCCGTGGCCGCGTGTGTCCGCCGCGCCCACGTACTGCGCCGTGAGGCCCCAGCGTTCGAGTTCGACCTTCTCGTCCAGGATCGGTTCGCGCTGGCGCATGGCCGCGATGCTGGGCATCGGGTTGGCAAAGGTCTCGACGATGGCGCGGTTGGTCGCGCGCAAGAAAGCCGCCACCACCTTCGGGTTCTGCGCGATGAGGTTGCTGCTCGCCAGGATCGCGTTGCCGTACAGGTTGACGCCCGCGTCCGCGTACTTGAGCACCGAGAGCTCGTCGGCCTTCATGCGCGCGAAGAGCGAGACGGCCGAGTCGTGGAAGTAGGTGGCGGCATCGACGTCGCCGCGCACCATCACGTTGTCGCGCGCGCTGAAGTCGGTGGTCTGCCACTGGAAGGCGTCGCCGCGCATGCCCTGTTTGCGCGCCACCATCGGCCAGGCGCGGCGCGTGGACTCGACGGCTGCGGCTGCCACCTTCTTGCCCGTGAGGCTCTTGAAGTCGGTCGTCACGCCGCGGTCCTTGCGCCCGATGATCACGAACGGTGCACGGTTGTAGTACTGGTACACGGCCTGCACCACCGGCGTGCCCGGGTTCTGTGCATTGAACTCGACCAGCGAGCTGATGTCGCCCAGGCCCAATTGGTACACGCCGCTCGCGATGCGGGTGATCGACGCGACCGAGCCGGCGCCGGTGTCGATCGTCACGTCCAGCCCCTCGTCGCGGTAGTAGCCCTTGGCCTGCGCCAGGAAGAGGGGCGCGGTCTGGCCGTTGATGCGGAAGTCGAGCGTGAACTTCAGCGGTGTGAGCTTGCCGCCCTGCGCGAACACGGCAGGGGCGGCGAGGGTGGCGGCAGCGGCGGCAAGGAAGGATCGGCGTTGCATGGTGGGGCCTCGGAGTCGGTGGTCTTGACGGATGCCTCCCACCGCGGGCGGGAGGCGCCTCAAGAGCAATTTCCGGGCGGGCGCACGGGGTTGGTGCGTGCGCTGCTGAACGCTTCTACTCTTGTCGGCTGTCTTGCATGAGGCATGCCAGGGTGCGGCGCTTGGGCATGGCGGCATGGGGCTTGGACGCGCGACAAGGGCGCGCCACAATCCGGGCGCGCTAATTGCAAGTCGATCGGCGCAGAGTAGAAGCGTTCAGCCTCGCGCATGCCTTTCATCAGGCATGCCGACGAAGCAGGAAATTGCTCTTTCACGTTCGTCCCCCCACGCAACAACGAAGGAGTTCGCCCATGCTCGTCACCCGACAACCCGTCTTCCGCAAGTTCTGGCATGCCGTCATGCCGCTCACCGAACTGGCCCACGGCCCCAAGCCTTTCCGGCTGCTGGGCGAAGACATCGTTCTCTTTCTAGACGCCGACGGCCAGCCGGCTGCCCTGCGCGACCGCTGCTGCCACCGCACCGCGAAGCTCTCGAAGGGCTGGTGCGTGGATGGCGAAGGCAAGGCCTGCGGGCAGGGCGCGATTCAGTGCGGTTACCACGGCTGGACCTACGACCGCAGCGGCCAGGTGGTGCGCATTCCGCAGTACGAGCCCGACCGCACGATCTCGCCCGAGTACAAGACCACGGCCTACCCCTGCACCGCGCGCTACGGCTACGCCTGGGTGGCGCTGGAAGAACCCATTGCCGACATCCCGGCCATTCCCGAGTTCGACGACCCGGGCTACCGCACCATCTTCCAGTTCTACGAAGAGTGGCAGACCAGCCCGATGCGCGCGCTCGAAAATTCGTTCGACAACTCGCACTTCAGCTTCGTGCACCGCGCCACCTTCGGCGTGGCCGCGAGCCCGAAGCCGAGCAAATACGAACTGGTGGAAAACGAATCGGGCTTCTACGCCGAGACGGTGATCGAAGCGACCAACCCGGTGAAGTTCCACGCCATCAGCGGCGTGACCGACGCGATCACCACGCGCCACATGCGCAATGCCTACTTCCTGCCGTTCGCGCGCCGCCTCGACATCGAGTACCCGAGCGGCATCCGCCACATCATCATCAACTGCTTCACGCCCATCGACGACGGGCGCATGCAGTTGTGCCAGTGGCTGTTCCGCAACGACACCGAGGCCGATTGCGCGGCGCAGATGCTGATCGACTTCGACGAGGAGATCACGCGCGAGGACAAGGACATCCTCGAATCGACCGACCCCGACGCGCTGGTCGACACGCGGCGGCGCGGCGTGGAGTACTCGATGGAGTCCGACCGGCCGGGCATGCTGATCCGCAAGCACCTGATGCAGCTGCTCGCCAGGCACGGCGAGGCGGAGGTGCACCGGGGCATGACGATCCCGATCGCGAAAGCCGCCTGAACGGGCTACCGCTGCGGGCCCGCGTGCGCGTGACCCGCAGCGGTCGGGGCGCTCAGGCCTTCACGAAAGCGCCGTGCAACCCCAGCGGCAGCGCGTAAGGCAGCGTTGCCTGCGCCACCGGCCCGGCGGCCAGGTGGTCGGCGGCGAAGCACGACAGCACCGTGCGCTGCCGGACGAAGTCCAGCGCGGTGCCCAGCACCCAGCCGGGCCTGGCACCGTCGGGCACGAAGACGTGCTCTTCCACGATGGCCTGCGCGCCGTAGCTGAAGCGCTGGCTGCGTCCGCTCTCGATGTCGGTGCGCGCGACGGCGCCGAAGCCGGGCACGTCGGCGCGCGTCTGCGTGGCGTGCACGACCTGGCGGTGGCGCAGGCCGACGCGGCGCGGGTCGATGCGCGGGAACTCAGCCTCCAGCGGCAGTTCGCGTTGCGTGGCCTTGCCAGTGCCCAGGTCGAGCGTGGCGACGGTCAGGCGCGGCTCGTTGCGGCGCACGCGGCGCGCGCGCATCACCTCGCGGTTGCTGGTGAACACCGACTCGGCGTTCTGCGTGCGCACGTAGTCGATGTGGATGCGCGCACCGCGCGGCGTGTCTTCTTCCCACGCATTGCCGACGTGGAACAGGAAGCCGGCCGGCAGCTCGAGCAGCTGGCGCTTGTCCCAGTCCTGCTTGTCCACCACCAGTGCGCGCATGCCGAGTTCGGGCCGCCAGACGTGGGCGTCGAGAAAGCTCGCACCGGCCTCCTTGCGCTTGCTGTCGTACACCAGCGGCGGCATCAGGAACACGAGGTGCCGCGAGGTCACGGCGAAGTCGTGGACCATCGGCAGCTCGGGCACCGGCACCACGGCCGCGCGGCGCAGCGCGCCGCCGGGCGCGATCTCGTACAGCGCCAGCAGGCTCTGGCCCGAGCTCACGCCGAAGTTCCACACCGTGCCGTCCGGGTCGACCTTGGGGTGGGCCGAGAAGGGCATGCCCGCGAGGTCGGCGCGCCAGGTCTTCACGCCCAGCGTGTCGAGGGTGCGCGCATCGATGCGCGTGGCCGAGCCGCCTTCCCACAGCGCCAGCACCTCGCCCTGCATCGGCAGCACGCTGGTGTTGGCGACGTTGATGGCGTCGGCCGAGGTGGGCGGCTCCACGCCCGGCGGCATGGTGCCGAAGGCTTCGGTGAGGTGGCGGCCGGCCTTCACTTCGGCCACGCGCTTGGGCGTGGCGACGTAGCGGCCCTGGTGGCGCACGTCGGCGCCTTCGATCACGAAGCGATGCACCATGCCGTCGCCGTCGAACCAGTGGTGGTAGCGCTCGCCGCCCAGGTCGTGGCCGGCCGGGCCGATGCGAAACAGCGTGCCGGCGACGGCGTCGGGAAAGCGCCCGCGCACGGTGGCGCGGGTCAGGGGCAGGTCGCCCGGGGGCGTGGCGAAGCCGATCTTCCAGGGCGCGTCGGCGGCTTCGAACTGGGCTTGCCAGTCGTCGGTGGTGCCGGCCGCGCGTGCGAGCGGGGCGAGCAGGGGCAGGGCGCCGGCCGTGGCCAGCAGGCGCAGGAGTTCGCGTCGTTCCATGGCCGTGTCTCCTCAGCGCAGGTGGATGACAGCTTGCGCGTCGGCGTCGATGCGCAGCGCCGCGGCCTCGAAGTCGGGCGCGCCGCGGTTGCCCTTGGCGTCGTTCGAGAAGCCGTAGCGTTCGATCGGCATGCCTACGAGGTTGGTGTCGAGCTTGCCGTTGCCGTTCTCGTCGGCGAACACGCGCAGCGCGTAGCGGCCCGGCGCCAGGTCGGTGAAGACGAAGCGGGCCTTGCCTTCGCGCAGGGGTGCGGTCTGCGAGGCGACGGCCTTGCTCTCGGCGTAGCTGGCGGCGTCGTTGTACAGCGCGACGTAGAGCGTGGCGCCGGCGGCCGGGCCGTCGGCGATGCGCAGGTTCAGGTCGGCGGCCAGGGTGCCGAGCGGGGCGAGCGCGGCAGCGGCGATCAGGCCGCGCGCGGCGGGGCGGGAGAGGAAAGCGGGAAGGTGCATGGCAGGCCTCGTGGTGGGTGGAGGGCCCGACGATCCCGCAGTCGCCGGGCGGTGCCCAGCGTCATGCGACGGAATGCGTGAATGCGCGCGCGAAATGCGCGCAGAAGGAGCGAACGCCGCGGCCCGGGAAGGGCCGCGACCGGCGTCAGGCCTTGTCCTGCCCGTTCTTCGGGGCTTCTACGGCTTCTTCGGTCGCGTGCCCCGTGCCCACATGGCCCGAGTCCGCGAAGAGGCTCCAGGCCGCCATGAACAGCGCCGCGATCACCGGCCCGATCACGAAGCCGTTGATGCCGAAGATCGCCATGCCGCCGATGGTCGACATCAGCACGATGTAGTCGGGCATCTGTGTGTCCTTGCCCACCAGCACGGGGCGCAGGATGTTGTCGACCAGGCCGATCACGAACACGCCGATGAAGATCAGCACGCCGCCCTGCCAGAAGTGCCCGGTGGCCAGGTAGTAGATGGCCACGGGCCCCCAGATCAGCGCCGCGCCCACGGCCGGCAGCAGCGACAGGAAGGCCATCAGCACCGCCCACAGCAGCGCGCCCTGCACGCCCAGGAACCAGAAGGCCAGCCCGCCGATGGTGCCCTGCGCAATGGCCACGGCCACGTTGCCCTTCACGGTGGCGCGGATCACGGTGGTGAACTTGTTCAGCAGGTAGTGCGTGTGCGGCTTGGCCAGCGGCAGCGCGTCGCGCATGGTCTTCGAGAGCGAAGTGCCGTCGCGCACCAGGAAGTACAGCAGGTACAGCATCACGAAGAAGCTCACCACGAAGTCGAAGGTGTTCTGCCCGATGGCCAGCGCCTGGCTGGCGATGAGCTGGCTGGCCTGGCCCGCGATGGCCGAGACGCGCGCCTGCCAGGCCGCCATGTCGCCCAGGTTGAAGCGCTCCACGATGTTCAGCAGCCACTGCGGCGTGGCGTTCAGGATCTGCTGGAAGTAGGCCGCGAAGTTGATCTGGCCCGAGCGGATGCTCTGCGTGATCAGCGCGATCTCCTGCACCAGCGACACGCCCACCATCGCCAGCGGCAGGATCACGATGAAGAGGCAGATCGCCAGCGTGGACATCGCGGCCACGTTGCGCCGGCCGGGCATCTTCTTGAGCAGCCACTTGAACAGCGGCGTGAACAGAATCGCCAGCGCCACCCCCCAGAGCACCGCGCCGAAGAACGGCATCAGCACCCACAGAAAGGCGACGGTGACGGCGGCAAGCAGGGCGAGGAAGACGCCGCGCTGGAGTTGGGGAGAGTTCATAAGTGTCTCGGACTGTAGCCGAGCCGGAACCCGCCGCCGTGTCAGCCGGCGCGCCCTTGTGCGGCGCAGCAGGGTTGCCAAGGAAAAACGCCGCAGGCGCAGGGCCGGCGGCGGGTGTCAGCTATGCAATCGATAGCTGATGGTGGCACAAATGCACAGCTTCAACGCCTGGCGGCGCGCGGCAGCGCCACCGGCGCCAGCGTGGCGCGCAGCCGGCTCGGCGCGTCGGGCTCGGCGGTGGCGTCGACCTCCAGCGCCCGTTCGACATTGCCGATGTGGTCGAGCATGAGCTGGCGCGCCTGCTCGATGTTGCCGGCCTCGAGCGCCGCGACGATCGCGCCGTGCTCCGCGCACGACTGCCCGGCCTCGTGCTTCGATTGGTAGAGCGTGGCCGCCAGCGTGGTGCGGGCCGTGAGGTCGCGCAGCACGTCGACCAGCAGCTGGTGGCCCATCTGCTCGGCCAGGCAGACATGGAAGTCCGCCAGCAGGAAGGCGCGCGTGGCGGCGTCGGCGCCTTCGATGGCGCGCTGCTCGTCGGCGATGTGGTCGCGCAGCTTGCGGATCACCTGGCCCAGGGGCCGGCCTTCGCTCGCGGCCAGGATGCCGGCCTCGACGATGCGGCGTGCCGAGAAAGCGTCGCGCGCTTCCTCGGCCGAGGGCTCCACCACGTACCAGCCGCGGCGCGACTGCACCTCGACGAAACCGCGCGCCTGCAGCTGCATCAGCGCCTCGCGCACCATCGTGCGGCTGACCGAGAAGTTCTCGGCCAGCGCCTGCTCGCCGAGCCGGTCGCCGGGCGCGAGCTTCTGCGCGAGGATGGCCTCGACGACGCGTTCGGCGATGGCGGTGGGACTGACGTCGGCGGGCATTTTTTTCAGTGGGCGGTGGAAGCGGCGGTGCCGGTGTTTACCACGGGCGCCTCGGCCAGCGGCTCGTCGTCGGGCGAATAGGTGCCGTCGAGCACGGCATGGGCACGTTCGCGGTCGATGTCGCCTTCCCACGCGGCGATCGCCACGGTGGCCACGCAGTTGCCGATCAGGTTGCCCAGCGCGCGGGCGATGCCCATGAACCAGTCCACCGACAGCACCAGCACCAGGCCGATGGCGGGAATCGCCGGAATCGCATGCAGCGTGGCGGCCAGCACCACGATGGCCGAGCCCGGCACGCCGTGCGCGCCCTTGGAGGTGACCAGCGCGATCGCCAGGATGGTCAGCAGGTCGGCCATCGAGATCGGCGTGTTGGTGGCCTGCGCAATGAACACGGCCGCCAGCGTGATGTAGATCGAGAACGCGTCGAGGTTGAACGAGTAGCCCGTGGGAATCACCAGGCCCACCGTCGAATCGCGGATGCCCATGCGGCGCAGCTTGGCCATGATCTGCGGCAGCACGCTGTCCGACGAGGTGGTGGCGAACACGATGGCCAGCTCTTCGCGCAGGTAGCGCAGCAGCTTCCAGAGGCTGAAGCCCGACATGCGCATCACCAGCCCGAGCACCACGAACACGAAGACCAGCACCGCACCGTAGAAGAGGGCGACCAGCATGCCCAGCTGCTTGAGCGAGCCGATGCCGTACTTGCCGACCGTGAAGGCAATGGCGCCCAGCACGCCCAGCGGCGCCAGCTTGATGATGATCCCCATGATCTTGAACAGCACCAGCGAGAGTGCATCGACCACGGCCGCCACCGGCGCGCCGCGATCGCCCAGCAGCGACAGCGCGCAGCCGAACAGCACCGCGAACAGCAGCACCTGCAGCACGTCGCCCGTGGCGAAGGCGGCCACCACCGTGGTGGGAATGAGCTTCATCAGGAACTCGACCGTGCCGCCGCTGGTGAGCTTGTCGGCGTTGGAGGCGTAGGCGCTCATGGCGCTGGCGTCCAGCGCCTTGGGGTCGACGTTCATGCCCACGCCCGGCTCGAACACGAAGGCCAGCACCAGGCCCATCGCCAGTGCGATGGTGGTCAGCACCTCGAAGTAGATCAGCGCCTTCACGCCGACCCGGCCCACGCGCTTGAGGTCGCCCGCGCCGGCGATGCCGTGCACCACCACGCAGAACACCAGCACGGGAATGATCATCTTGATCAGCTTGATGAAGCCGTCACCCAGCGGCTTGAGCTTGGCGGCGAACTCGGGCGCAAAGAGGCCGACGAGCACGCCGATCACCAGTGCGATGACCACCTGTCCGAAGAGCGATTTGGCAAAGCGAGGCATGGAAATCTCCTGTCGTTGTCGTGTCGAGGTTTTGCATGCAAGGATCGCTTTTTCTTGCATACAAGAACTGTAGGCAAGAAGATTGCAGGGGGTTCAGAGGGTATTCCCGGGGCGTTCCGGTCGCCGGGGGACCCCCGCTGCGCGCCGGGGCGGTGAGGTCTGTGCGGGGCGGCTACTCGATGAAAAGCAGCGCCGGGCATTCGAGCGAAGCCCGCACGGCCTGCACGAATTCGGCCGCCAGCTGGCCGTCGACCACGCGGTGGTCGAAGGAGGAGGACAGGTTCATCATGCGGCGCGCGACCACCGCGCCGCCCAGCATCACCGGGCGCTGCACGATGCGGTTGACGCCGACGATCGCCACCTCGGGCGCGTTGATGATCGGCGTGGAGGCAATGCCGCCCAGCGCGCCCAGGCTGGTGACGGTGAGGGTCGAGCCGCTGAGCTCGTCGCGCGTGGCCCGGCCCGCGCGCGCGGCGTCGGCCAGGCGGGCGATCTCGGTCGCGCTCGACCAGAGGTCGCGCGCCTCCGCATGGCGCAGCACCGGCACCATGAGGCCGGCCGCGGTCTGGGTCGCGATGCCGACGTGCACCGCGCCGTGGCGCGTGAGCACGCCCGCCTCGTCGTCGAAGCGGGCATTGATCTGCGGGAAGCGCGGCACCGCCAGCACCACCGCGCGCACCAGCAGCGGCAGCAGCGTCAGGTGCGCCCGCTCGCCGCCCCAGCGTTCGTTGATGCGGGCGCGCAGCAGCTCCAGCTCGGTCACGTCGACCTCCTCGACGTAGGTGAAGTGCGGGATGCGGCGCATCGCGTCCTGCATGCGCTGCGCGATGCGGCGGCGCACGCCGGTCACGGGCACGGCCTCCTCGTCGTGGCGCTCAGCGTAGCGCGCGGCATCCGGCGCCGGCGGACCGGGCCGGCGCAGCAGCCAGGTGTCGAGGTCCTCGTGCAGGATGCGGCCGTCCGCGCTGCTGCCCGGCACCTGCCGCAGATCGATCCCGAGGACCGCCGCCCGATGGCGCACCGCGGGCGCGGCGAGCGGCTTGCCGGCCGAGGGGCGCGTGCTTTCGACCGGCGCCGGTGCAGGTGTCGGCACCTGCGCCTGCACTGGAGCGGCCGGCGCCTCCTCCCGCGCCTCACCGCCGTCAGCCACGTCGATCCGGATCAGCTCCGCGCCCACCGCGATCTGCTGCCCCACCTCGCCGCCGAGCGCGACCACCCGGCCCGCGACCGGCGAGGGAATCTCGACGGTGGCCTTGTCGGTCATCACGTCGGCCAGCACCTGGTCTTCGGCCACCGTGTCGCCGGGCTGCACGCGCCACGCCACCAGCTCCACCTCGGCAATGCCTTCGCCGAGGTCCGGCACCTTGATCGTGAGCGTGCCCATTCAGTTCTCCATGGCGCGGCGCAAGGCCGCACCGACGCGCGCGGGGCCCGGGAAGTAGGCCCACTCCTGCGCATGCGGGTAGGGCGTGTCCCAGCCGGCCACGCGCCCGATCGGCGCTTCCAGGTGGTGGAAGCAATGCTCCTGCACCAGCGCCGTCAACTCGGCGCCGAAGCCGCTGGTGCGCGTGGCCTCGTGCACGATCACGCAGCGGCCGGTCTTCTTCACCGAGGCGACCAGCGTCTGCAGGTCCAGCGGCCACAGGCTGCGCAGGTCGATGATCTCGGCATCGATGCCGGTCTCGCGCGCGGCCGCTTCGCAGACGAAGACCATGGTGCCGTAGCTGATCACCGTCAGGTCGGCGCCGGGGCGGAACACCGTGGCCGACTCCAGCGGCACCGTGTAGTAGCCCTCGGGCACCTCGCCCAGCGGATGGGCCGACCAGGGCACCAGCGGCCGGTCGTGGTGGCCGTCGAAGGGGCCGTTGTACAGCCGCTTGGGCTCCAGGAAGATGACCGGGTCGTCGTTCTCGATCGAGGCGATCAAGAGGCCCTTGGCATCGCGCGGATTGGAGGGCATCACTGTGCGCAGCCCGCAGACGTGCGTGAACAGCGCCTCCGGGCTCTGGCTGTGCGTCTGGCCGCCGTAGATGCCGCCGCCGCAGGGCATGCGGATGGTGATCGGCGCGGTGAAATCGCCCGCCGAGCGGTAGCGCAGGCGCGCCGCCTCGGACACGATCTGGTCGTAGGCCGGATAGACGTAGTCGGCGAACTGCACCTCCACCACCGGGCGCAGGCCGTAGGCGCCCATGCCGATGGCCGAGCCGACGATGCCGCCCTCGTTGATCGGCGCATCGAACACGCGCGAGCGGCCGTACTTGGCCTGCAGGCCTTCGGTGCAGCGGAACACGCCGCCGAAGTAGCCCACGTCCTGGCCGTAGACGATCACGTTGTCGTCGCGCTCGAGCATCACGTCCATGGCGGAGCGCAGGGCCTGGATCATCGTCATCGAGGCCATGGCCGTCACCCCTCGGACGCCAGCTGTTCGCGCTGGCGCTTCAGGTGCTCGGGCATGTCCTTGTAGACGTCCTCGAACAGGGCGGCGTCGCCCGCGACATGGCCGTCGGCCATGGAGCCGAAGCGCTCGGCCTCCTTCACCGCGGTGTTCACCTGCGCCTGCATGTCGGCCTGTGTCTGCGCGTGCTCCTGCTGCGACCAGGCACCGATCGCCGTCAGGTGCTGCGCCAGGCGCGCGATCGGATCGCCCAGCGGGAAATGCGCCCAGTCGTCGGCCGGACGGTAGCGCGACGGATCGTCCGAGGTCGAATGCGCGCCGGCGCGGTAGGTGACCCACTCGATCAGCGTCGGCCCCAGGTTGCTGCGGGCGCGCTCGGCCGCCCAGCGCGAGGCCGCCAGCACCGCGAGGAAGTCGTTGCCGTCGACGCGCAGCGAGGCGATGCCGCAGCCCACGCCGCGCGCCGCGAAGGTGGTGGCCTCGCCGCCGGCGATGGCCTGGAAGGTGGAGATCGCCCACTGGTTGTTGACCACGTTGAGGATCACCGGCGCGCGGTAGACGTGCGCGAAGGTCAGCGCCGTGTGGAAGTCGGACTCGGCGGTGGCGCCGTCGCCGATCCAGCCCGAGGCGATGCGCGTGTCGCCCTTGATCGCCGAGGCCATGCCCCAGCCCACTGCCTGGATGAACTGCGTGGCCAGGTTGCCCGAGATCGAGAAGAAGCCGGCCCGCTTCATCGAATAGCACACCGGCAGCTGCCGTCCCTTGAGCGGGTCGCGCTCGTTGGACATCAGCTCGCAGGTCAGCTCCAGCAGCGTCACGTCGTCGCGCGCCAGCAGCAGGCCCTGCTGGCGGTAGGTCGGAAAGCACATGTCGCCCTGCTGCAGCACCAGCGCGTGGCCGGTGGCGATGGCCTCTTCGCCCAGGCACTGCATGTAGAAGGAGATCTTCTTCTGCCGCTGCGCGATCAGCATGCGGGCGTCGAAGGCGCGTGTCTTCATCATCGCGCGCAGGCCGCGGCGCAGCAGCTCGGGGTCGGCCGGCGGCGCCCACGGGCCGACGGCGCGGCCGTCGTCGTCGAGCACGCGCACCAGCGTGTAGGCCAGGTCGCTGGTGTCGGCCGGCGATGCATCGACCGGGGGTTTTCGCACCTCGCCGGCACGCGACAGGTGCAGGTAGGAGAAATCGGTCTCGTGCCCCGGCCGCCCGGTGGGCTCCGGTACATGCAGACGAAGAGATGTGCCTTGGCTCATCGCGTTGTCTCCGCGCTCGATGGCATCGCGCGCCACCACAGCCTAGCGAATTTCGGGCGCGGGCGCAGCCGGTCAAGTGCGTGTTTCGCAGGCGACCGGGGCGCAGGGGCGGGGAGGGGCGCGCGGCCCCCGCCGGCACCCGTGTCTTCCCCCTTGCCTTTCCCGGCGCGCCTCTGCACTGTCCGTCCACCCTGTGGCCCTCGGCGCATGAACAACCTGGAACCTCCACCTCCTCTTTCCGAACCCGGCCGCAGTGCGCCGCGGGCGAAGGCCGCCGATGCGGTCGGGTGGCGCCGCTGGCTGCCGGGACTGCGCACGCTGCGCGGGTACGAACTGGCCTGGCTGCGGCACGACATCGTGGCCGGGCTGGTGCTGACCACGATGCTGGTGCCCGTCGGCATCGCCTACGCGCAGGCGTCGGGCGTCCCCGGCATCCACGGCCTCTACGCGACCATCGTCGCGCTGCTCGCGTACGCCGTGTTCGGCCCCAGCCGGATCCTGGTGCTGGGCCCGGATTCCTCGTTGGCGGCCCTCATCCTGGCCGTCGTCCTTCCGCTGTCGGGCGGCGACCCGCAGCGCGCCATCGCCCTGGCGGGCCTGATGGCGATCGTGTCGGGCACGGTGTGCATCCTCGCGGGCGTCGCGCGCCTGGGCTTCGTCACCGAGCTTCTTTCCAAGCCGATCCGCTACGGCTACATGAGCGGCATTGCGTTGACCGTGCTGATCAGCCAGCTGCCCAGGCTGCTGGGTTTTTCGGTCGAGGGCGACGCACCGCTGGCGACCCTGAAGGCCATCGCCGTGTCGGTGATGGAGGGCAAGACCCACGCGACCACGCTCATGGTCGGCGCGGGCACCCTGGCGGTCATCCTGCTGCTCAAGGGCCGCCGGCGCGTGCCGGGCATCCTGATCGCCGTGGTGGGCGCGACCGTCGTTGTTGGCGTGCTGGGCCTGGCAGCTCGCGAGGGGGTGCCGGTGCTCGGCGCCCTCCCGCAGGGCCTGCCGGCGTTCGGCATTCCGTGGGTCACGGCCGCCGACATCGGCCCCGTGCTGATCGGCGGCTGCGCCGTCGCGCTCGTCTCGTTCGCCGACACCAGCGTGCTCTCCCGTGTCTATGCGGCGCGCACCCGCACCCACGTCGACCCGAACCAGGAGATGGTGGCGCTGGGCGCCGCCAACCTGGCGGCCGGATTTTTCCAGGGCTTTGCCGTCAGCAGCAGTTCGTCGCGCACCCCCGTGGCCGAGGCCGCGGGCGCCAGGACCCAGCTGACCGGCGTCGTCGGCGCGCTGGCCGTTGCCCTGCTGCTGGTGGCGGCGCCGGACCTGCTGAAGAACCTGCCCACCAGCGCACTGGCCGCGGTCGTGATCGCATCGGCCATCGGCCTGATCGAGATTGCCGACCTGCGGCGGATCTACCGCATCCAGCGTTGGGAGTTCTGGTTGTCGATCGCCTGCACGGTCGGCGTGGTCGTGCTGGGCGCCGTCGAGGGCATCGGCCTGGCCATCGTGATCGCGGTCATCGAATTCCTGTGGGATGCCTGGCGCCCCTATTCCGCGGTGCTGGGGCGTGCCGACGGCGTCAAGGGCTACCACGACATCACGCGCTATCCCGACGCGCGCCTCATTCCCGGCCTGGTCCTGTTTCGCTGGGATGCGCCGCTGTTCTTCGCCAATGCCGAGCTGTTCCGCGACCGGGTGGGCGAGGCCATGGCGTCGTCGCCCGCGCCGGTGCGCTGGCTGGTCGTCGCGGCGGAGCCCGTCACCAGCGTGGATGTGACCTCCGCCGACATGCTGGCCGAGCTGGTCGACAGCTTGCGCGACGCCGGCATCCAGTTGTGCTTTGCCGAGATGAAGGACCCCGTCAAGGACAAGCTGAAGCGCTTTGGGCTCTTCGCGCGGCTGGGCGAAGCCGCGTTCTTTCCGACCGTCGGTGCCGCCGTCAGCGGGTACCTCAAGACCCATCCGGTGGAGTGGGTCGACTGGGAAGACGAGGGGCGCTGAGCCCTGGCGGCCCGCGGCATGCGCCTCCCATGGATGGGGGAGGCGACGTTTCGGGGCGGCTCCTAGCATCCGCGCACCCACAACGAGGAGCCTCCCGATGAAGATCGCCTTTACTTCCTGCTTCAGCGCCCAGACCTTCAAAGAACAACCTGTCTGGACCCAGGTGGGCGCGTCTGGCGCCACGCACCTGGTGCTGCTGGGTGACTCGGCCTACTACGACGCGGACGGCTCCAGCATGGGCGCCATCAAGGCCATGGGCGCGAACGACTTCGCGATCCACGCCTTCGGCCGGCTGCGCGACCAGCTGAACCAGAAGGAGTTCGCCAAGCTGGTGCGCAAGACCGACCTGCAGATCCATCCGATCTGGGACGACCACGACTTTCTGTGGAACGGCGCCTGCGGTGCGCAGATCGAGGGACAGCCTTCCTACCGGCACCTGCTGGACCCGACCCGCGCGGCGTTCCAGGAATACCGCAAGGCGCTGGATTCGAACGATCCGAAGACCTTTCCCAAGGCCGGCGATCCCTGGGCCTCCGGCGTTCCCGAACCCGGTTACCGGCCCCTCATGCTGAGCAATGTCGGCGACGCGGATGGCCCGGTGATGCTGCACCTCACCGACGGCCGCAGCTACAAGACCAAGGGCGGAGAGGACGCCGTACTCGGCAAGAAGCAGATGAACAAGCTGAAGAAGGCCATCGAAGACTCGGACGAGAAGACCGTGCACCTGATCGCCAGCGGTCTCACCTTCGAAGCCCGTCACGGCGAGACCTGGATGGATTGCGCGGCCGAGCACGCCGCGATCCTCAAGCTCGCGGAGAAGCGCCGCATCCTCATCCTCAGCGGCGACGTGCATGAGAACCGCTTCGCCGTGCCGTGGCCGGCCGGCCCCTGGAGCCTGTTCGAGGCCACGTCCTCCGGCGCCGCGCTGCGCACGGCCGTCACCGTCGGCGCGCTGCAATGCAACTGGGGGCTGGTCGACATCACGAAGGATCAGGTGAAGATCGAGCTGTCGCAGCTGAACATGGACACGCGCCGCCGCGTCATCGACCGCAAGAAGTGGAAGATGCTGTAGGCGTGGCGGTGAGTGGGTTCACGGGCCGCTCCTGCGGCTTGCGAAGCAGGATCACGAGGCCGGAGATCAGGAAGTACACGGCGCCCACCGTCGCATAGCCCGCGAGCGTCTGCAGGACCGGGGCATCGGTGCCTTGCCGTGCGACGAAGAGGCCGCCGGCCAGCGCAGACTGCGCGCCGCTCAGCATCATCACCCACTGCCCCCGATGGCTCTTTCGGCGGCGAACGGCCGTCGCCAGCTGCAGAAGGCCCGACACGATGGCCCAGGCGCCGAAGATGGCCAGGCCGATCTGGAGCCCGAGCACCAGCGAGGCCACCACGGCCACGGTGACCAGCGCGCTGATCCAGGTGTTCAGCATCTGGCTGGGGTTGGCCCGGGGGCCGCCCGTCATCCGGGCGTCCACCAGGTTCGCCAGCGCGTCCCACGCCGGATAGACGACCAGCAGGATCGCCGTCAGCACCGGCGACTGCCCGGCGACAGTGAAGGCCAGCGCAACCCACACGAAGGAAAAGGCCGCACGGGTGAAGTAGAGCTTGCGCAGCCAGGCGGCCGGCTGCAAAGGGGGTTGGATGATGTCGGGCATGGAAGGGGTGTAGGTAGGAGGAGAGGGCGCGCCTCGCACGAGGCGGGTGCCACGATTCTTCTGCGTTCCCCCGGACCACGGTATCGGTCGAATGACCGACACGCGCCGAACCGGCGGCTGTGCGATGCTGTGCGCTCGCCCCCGCGATCCCATGCCCGACGACACCACCCTCACCGCTTTCGACGCGGCCCGCGCGCTCGCCTTCATCGGCGACCTGAGCATGGGCCAGCCCATCGACCATTCGCTGCGCACCGCCTGGCTGGCCGGCATGATCGCGACGCAGGCCGGCTGCCACGCGGCGCAGGTCGAGGTCGCGCAACACGTGGCGCTGCTGCGCTGGTCGGGCTGCACGGCGAACGCGCAGGAGTTCGCGGACTTCCTGGAAGACGATGTGCTGGGTCGGCGAGCCCTTCTGGCCTCCGCACAACCGCGCCTGCGCCAGCCCCACCAGGCGTCCATCCCCGGGGCCGTCGTGGCGATGGCCCAGATCCACTGCGAGATTGCCGGCGACATCGCGAACATGCTCGGCCTGGGGCCCGAGGCCGAAGCCGCACTGCGCGCCGTCTTCGAGGCCTACGACGGCAGCGGCGTCCCTGGCCTGCGGCAGGGCGACGGCGTGCCACTGGCGACCTACGTCGTGGCCCTGGCGAGCGATCTGGAAATCTTCAGCCGCCTCTATGGGCTCGACGAAGCCCTCACGCTCGCGCGGGGGCGCGCCGACAGCCTTTACCCGGGCTTCCTGGTCGACGCCTGTGCACCGCACGCTGCGGCGTGGATGGCGCGGCTCGATGCGTCGCCCGCGCCGTGGACCGATGCCGCCGATCCGCCGGTGTCGATGCGCCGGCGTGTCGGGCTGGAACTTGTCGGCGACGTGAGCGACCTCAAGCTGCCGTGGATGACGGGCTACTCGCGGCGCGTGGCCCGCCTGGCGCGCGACTGCGGCGCCCGGCTGGGCATGAGCGAAGCGATGTGCCATCGCATCCACCGGGCCGGCCTGATCCACGGCATCGGGCGGGCCGCGGTGCCCAACGCCATCTGGAATGCGCCCGAGCCGCTGCCGGCCGCGTCGATGGAGCGCCTGCGGCTCGTGCCGTACTGGACGTCCCGCGCGGCGGGGCAGATCGACGGTCTCGCGGCAGAAGCGGAGATCGCCTCGTTCGCCTTCGAGCGGCGCGATGGCTCCGGCTACTTCCGTGGCCGCTCCGGCGCGTCGATGCCGCTCGAAGGGCAGGTCGTCGCGGCGGCCGAGCAGTGGGTGTCGCACCGCACCCGCCGCCCGTGGCGACCCGAACTGACCGACGCCCAGGCGCGCGATCGCATGCAGGCGGACGCCGAGGCCGGCCGCTTCGACGCGGAGGTCGTCGGTGCGCTGCTCGCTTGTGCGCTCTCGGGCGCGCCTGTGAAGCCGGCGGCCCCCGCGCAGGACGACGCGTCACTGTCCCAGCGCGAGCTGGACGTCCTGCGTTGCATCAGCCAGGGCGACAACACGAAGCAGGTCGCGCGTGCGCTGGGCATCAGCGCGAGCACGGTGCGCACGCACGTCGAACGCGTGTTCCGCAAGCTCGGTTGCTCGACCCGCGCGGCCGCCACGCTGAAGGCCTCTGCCAGAGGCCTGCTGTAGCGGGCCGCGCCGGCCGCTCTATCGACTAAGCGGCCACAGGCTCCGGCCGGACCGCCCGCGCAGGCGCCGCGCTGTCGAGCTGCCCGCGCAGCATCTCCCACCGCACGCGCGCCGACACGATGCTTTCTTCCTTCACGTGCCCGAAGCCGCGGATCTGCTCCGGCAGGCGCGCCAGCGACAGCGCGGTGTCGAAGTCGATGCGCTCGAAGCGCGCGAGCAGGTCTTCGACCATCGCGCGGTAGTCGGCAACCAGCTGGCGCTCCATGCGGCGCTCGGCTGTGCGGCCGAACGGATCGAGCGCCGTGCCGCGCAGGCCGCGCAGCTTGGCGAGCACGCGGAAGGCGCCGAGCATCCACGGACCGAAGCTGGTCTTCAGCGCGCGGCCTTCGGCATCGCGCCGGCCCAGCACCGGCGGTGCCAGGTGAAAGCGCAGCACCGGCTTGCCTTCGAACTGCTCGCCGAGCTTCTCCATGAAGCGCGGGTCGGCGTACAGGCGCGCCACCTCGTACTCGTCCTTGTAGGCCATGAGCTTGAACAGGCCCGAAGCCACGGCCTTGGCGAGCACCGTGCTGCCGCGCGTGCGTTGCTCGGCGTCGCGCACGCGTTCGACGAGGTCCGCATAGCTGCGTGCATAGGCCGCGTTCTGGTACGCCGTGAGGAACGCGGTGCGGTCGGCCAGCAGTGCCTCGAAGCTCTGGGGCTTCTGGAGCGACACCACCTGCGTCGGCGCCGCTTGGCGCGTGACGGCCGCGAGGTCGAGCGCCGCCTTGCGGCCCCAGCGGAACGCGGCCTGGTTGGCCTTCACGGCCACGCCGTTGATCTCGATGGCCTTGTCGAGCGCCTGCGCCGACAGCGGCACGAACCCCTTCTGGAACGCGAAGCCCAGCAGGAACAGGTTGGCGGCGATGGCGTCGCCCATGAGGCGCGTGGCCAGCTGCGTGGCGTCGATGAAGTCGGCGCGGCCTTCCACCGATTCCTCGATGAGCGCGCGCACCTGCGCGGCCGGGAACTGCCAGTCGGGCTGCTGCGCGAAGTGCCCCGTCGGCTGCTCGAAGGTGTTGACCAGCGCGTAGGTGCGGCCCGGCCGCATGCGCGCGATGGCGTCGGGCGCGCCGGCCGTGAGCATGTCGCAGCCCAGGATCAGGTCGGCCTCGCCGGTGGGAATGCGCTGCGCCTTCAGCTGCGCCGCGTCGCGCGCGATGCGCACGTGCGACGTGACCGAGCCGTTCTTCTGCGACATGCCCGTCATGTCGAGCACGCTCACGCCCTTGCCTTCGAGGTGCGCCGCCATGCCGATCAGCGCGCCGATGGTGATCACGCCCGTGCCGCCGATGCCGGTGATGAGGATGTTATGCATGCCTTCGAGCGCGAGCGGCACCGGTGCGGGCAGGGCGGGTTCCTCGGCGGCCTTCACGGCCACGGGGGCGTGCTTGCGCGGCTTGACGCCCTCGACCGTCACGAAGCTCGGGCAGAAGCCCTTGATGCACGACTCGTCGGCGTTGCACGCGCTCTGGTCGACGCTGCGCTTCAGGCCCAGGTCGGTTTGCTTCGGTAGCAGCGCGGTGCAGTTCGATTGCTCACCGCAGTCGCCGCAGCCTTCGCACACGGCGTCGTTGATGAACACGCGCCGCGCGGCGGGCGGGAACTCGCCCTTCTTGCGGCGGCGGCGCTTCTCGGCCGCGCACACCTGGTCGTAGATCAGCACCGACACGCCCTCGAAGCCGCGCAGCTCGCGCTGCACCGCGTCCATGTCGTCGCGGTGGTGCACGCTCAGCGCAAAGAGGCCGTCGCGGTCGGGCGGCAGCAGGCTGCGGTCGGCCCAGCGCGTCGGGTCTTCGGCCACCAGCGCGATGCGCTTCACGCCTTCGGCCGCCACCTGGTGCGCGATGCGCGGCACGGTGATCGGCCCGTCGACCGGCTGGCCGCCCGTCATCGCGACCGCATCGTTGTAGAGAATCTTGTAGGTGATGTTCACACCCGCCGCCACGGCCGCGCGAATCGCCAGCGAACCCGAGTGGTAGTAGGTGCCGTCGCCGAGGTTCGCGAACACATGCTTGCGCTTGGAGAACCACGCCTGCCCCAGCCACGGCGCGCCTTCGCCGCCCATGTGCGTGGTGGTGCGGTTGTGCTCGGGGTAGATGGCGGTGGCCATCACGTGGCAACCGATGCCCGCGAGCGCCAGGCTGCCTTCGGGCACCTTGGTCGAGGTGTTGTGCGGGCAGCCCGCGCAGTACCAGGCCGGCCGCGAGGGCGTGGCCACGGCCTTGCCGAGCACCACGTCTTTCGCGTCGAGGATCGCCAGCCGCATGCGGATGCGGTCGCTGGTGTGAAAGCGCGCCACGCGCCCGGCGATGACGCGCGCGATCTGCGCCACCGAGAAGTCGGCCGTGGCCGGCAGCAGCCACTGACCGCGCGGGTGCGCGCCCCATTCGCCCTGTTCGTCGAACTTGCCGATCACGCGCGGGCGCACGTTCTCGCGCCAGTTGTACAGGTGTTCCTTGAGCTGGTACTCGACGATCTGGCGCTTCTCTTCGACCACCAAAATTTCTTCGAGCCCGTCGGCAAACTCGCGGATCGAATCGGGCTCCAGCGGCCAGGGCATCGACACCTTGAACAGCCGGATACCGATGCGCGCGGCCTCGTCGGCGTCGATGCCCAGTTCTTCCAGCGCTTCGAGCACGTCGCGGTACGACTTGCCCGAGGCCACGATGCCCAGCCGCGCCTGGGGCGAGTCGATGGTCACGCGGTTCAGGCGGTTCTCGCGCGCGTAGGCGATGGCGGCGTAGATCTTGTAGTCCTGCATCAGCGCCTCCTGCTTGCGCGCCTGTACGCCGAGCGTGTCGGTCGAAAGGCGCGCATGCACGCCGCCGGGCGGGAACACGAAGTCCTTCGGCAGGCGCGTGTGCACGTCGAGCGCGCCGGCGGCAATCGAGCCCGACGACTCCACCGTGTCGGCCAGCGCCTTGAAGCCGACCGGCAGGCCGGCAAAGCGCGACATCGCAAAGCCGTGCAGGCCCAGCTCGATGTACTCCTCCACGCTCTGCGGGTAGAGCATGGGGATCATCGAGGCGGCGAACAGGTGGTCGCTCTGGTTGGGCAGGGTGGACGACGACGCGCCGTGGTCGTCGCCCGCCACCAGCAGGATGCCGCCCTTGGGCGACGTGCCCGCGTGGCTCATGTGCTTGAACACGTCGCCGCAGCGGTCCACGCCGGGCGCCTTGCCGTACCACATGGCGAACACGCCGTCGACCGCGCTCTCGCCGGTCAGGTGCACCTGCTGCGTGCCCCATACGGCGGTGGCGGCCAGCTCCTCGTTCACGCCGGGCAAAAATTTGACGGCGTTGGCTTCGAGCTGCGGCTGGGCTTTCCACAGCGCTTCGTCCAGGCCGCCGAGCGGCGAGCCACGGTAGCCCGAGACGAAGCCCGCGGTGTTCAGGCCGGCCTGCTGGTCGCGCCATTTCTGCACGAGCATGAGGCGCACCAGCGCCTGGATGCCGCTCAGGTAGATCCGGCCTTCGGTGGCCGTGTATTTGTCGTCCAGCGCAACGCTGGCGAGTTCGTGGGTTGCCATGAGAAAAAAGACTCCGGGTAGGACTCGTGGAATGCGGGCGTGGCCCCGGTAGAGGGCCGGCCCGCGAAACGCCTCGCCGGGGTTGCCGCCGAGACAGCGACGATTCTTTCGCACCCCGGCCCGAAAGTGCTTCTTCGTTTCGACGGGGAAACCTGCATTCCGGAAGAACCATCGCCACCGCCGTCGATTCGCCGAAAGGCCTTCGGCCACGCGTCCGCAACCGCGCAGGCCCGACAATGTCCGCCCGATCGACCGAGGACCCGATGAGACCCGACCTGGATTCGCTGGCGCTGTTCCTGCGCGCCATTGAGCACGGCAGCCTGTCCAAGGCGGCCGCCGAGAGCCACATGGTGCTGTCGGCCGCGAGCCGGCGCCTGGCCATCCTCGAGAGCCAGCTCGGCGTGGGGCTGCTCAACCGCACCTCGAAGGGCGTGACGCCCACGGGCGCGGGCGAGTCGCTGGCCATGCATGCGCGCCAGATCCTGCGCGACGTGGACCGCATGCGCGCCGACCTGTCGGACTACGCGCAGGGCGCCACCGGCCGCGTGCGGCTGCACGCCAACGCGTCGGCGATGGGCCAGTTTCTGCCCGACGACGTGGCGAGCTTTCGGCTGCGCTACCCCGAGATCCGCGTGAGCGTGGAAGAGCACCGCAGCGTCTACATCGTGCAGGCGATTCGCGACCGCCAGGCCGACGTGGGCGTGATCACCAGCGAGGCGGTCGACCCGGCGCTGCACTTCATTCCGTACCGCACCGACCGGCTCGTGGCCATCGTGCGCCAGAAGCATCCGTGGCGCGGGCGCGAGGTGTCGTTCGAAGAACTGCTCGACTTCGACTTCGTGGGGCTCGAAGACGACTCGGCCATCTCCCGCACCATGGAAGACGCCGCGATGAGCGCGCGCAAGGTGCTGCGCCTGCGTGTGCGCGTGAAGAGCTTCGAGGCCGTGTGCCGGATGATCGAAGCGGGAATGGGCGTGGGCATCCTGCCCGAGGGCGCGGCGGTGACTTACCGCAAGGAGATGAAGCTGCGCTTCATCAACCTCACCGATGCGTGGGCGTCACGCCGGATGTACCTGTGTACGCGGCAGGAGGCGTTGAGTTTTCCGCAGCGTCGGTTGGTGGACCATCTGCTGGCGCGAGGGATGCCCTGAGCTGTTGGATTCCGCCGATCGCTGACCCTAGATTTCCATTGAATACTGACCCACCCGTTTTGTGAGCCTGAAGGCTTC
>NZ_JBWKYF010000086.1:0-22502 GCF_059423605.1 Variovorax sp. GW460-12-1-14-LB1 | reverse complement strand
CCGTAGCGGTTGCCGCCGCCCCCACCACCGTAGCCACCGGCACCGCCGCGCGTGCTGCCGTAGCCGCCGCCATAGCCGAAGGCCGAAGGCGCAAAGCCCTGGTTCTTCGGCGTGAGCCACTTGAGCGCGCCTTCCGGCAGCTCGTCGAAGAAGCGGCTCTTGACGTTGTAGCGGGTCTGGCCGTGCAGCATGCGCGTCTGCGAATGGCTCAGGTACAGGCGCTTGCGGGCGCGCGTGATCGCCACGTACATCAGGCGCCGTTCTTCCTCGAGGCTCTCGAAATCGCTCATCGAGTTCTCGTGCGGGAACAGGCCCTCTTCCATGCCGGTGATGAACACGCAGTCGAACTCCAGGCCCTTGGCGGCGTGCACGGTCATGAGCTGCACCGCGTCCTGCCCGGCCTGCGCCTGGTTGTCGCCCGACTCGAGCGCCGCATGCGTCAGGAAGGCCGCGAGCGGGCTCAGCGTTTCGCCGGTTTCGGCGTCGGGCGCCAGCGGCTCGTCGAGCACCGGCCGGCTGGGGTCGAGCCCCTGGCTGGCGGGCGACTGGCGCAGCTCGTCGACCGGCAGCGCCACGGCGTCGCGGCCGAAGCCTTCCTGCGTGACGAAGCTTTCGGCCGCGTTCACGAGTTCGTCCAAGTTCTCCAGCCGGTCGGCGCCTTCGCGGTCGGCCTTGTAGTGTTCGACAAGGCCGCTGTGGTCGAGCACCAGCTCGATGATCTCGCGCAGGCTCACGCCCTGGGTCTGCTCGCGCAGCACGTCGATCTTGGCGACGAAGGCCGTGAGGTTCGAGCCGGCCTTGCCGCCGACCGCGCTCACCGCATCGTGCAGCGAACGCCCGGCGGCGCGCGCCGCGTCCTGCAGGCTTTCGAGCGTGCGTGCGCCGATGCCGCGTGGCGGGAAGTTGACGACACGCAGGAAGCTGGTGTCGTCGTCCTTGTTCTCGAGCAGGCGCAGGTAGGCCAGCGCATGCTTGATTTCGGCGCGCTCGAAGAAGCGCAGGCCGCCGTACACACGGTACGGCACCGAGGCATTGAACAGCGCCGTTTCGATCACCCGGCTTTGCGCATTGCTGCGGTAGAGCACGGCCATTTCCTTGCGGTCGAAGCCGTCGCGCGCCAGCTGGCGCATTTCCTCGACCATCCACTGCGCCTCGGCGAGGTCGGTGGGCGATTCGTACACGCGCACGGGCTCGCCCGGGCCTTGGGTCGTGCGCAGGTTCTTGCCCAGGCGCTTCTTGTTGTGGCTGATGAGTTCGTTGGCCGAGTCGAGGATGTTGCTGTAGCTGCGGTAGTTCTGCTCCAGGACGATCTGGCGGCGCACGTCGAACTCGCGCACGAAGTCGGTCATGTTGCCCACGCGCGCGCCGCGGAAGGCGTAGATGCTCTGGTCGTCGTCGCCCACGGCGATCACGCTGTTGTGCTCGCCCGGCGTGAAGTGGCCGCCGATCGCCGTGTGGCCCGCGAGCATCTTCAGCCACGCGTACTGCAGGCGGTTGGTGTCCTGGAACTCGTCGACCAGGATGTGGCGGAAGCGCCGCTGGTAGTGCTCGCGCACCGGCTCGTTGTCGCGCAGCAGCTCATAGCTGCGCAGCATCAGTTCGCCGAAGTCGACCACGCCTTCGCGCTGGCACTGCTCTTCGTACAGCTGGTAGAGCTCGACCTTCTTGCGGTCGTCGTCGCTGCGGGCCTCGATGTCGCCGGGGCGCAGGCCGTCTTCCTTGGCGCCGGCGATGAACCACTGCGTCTGCTTGGCCGGAAAGCGCTCGTCGTCGACGTTGAACTGCTTCATCAGGCGCTTGATGGCCGAGAGCTGGTCCTGCGTGTCGAGGATCTGGAAGGTCGAGGGCAGGTTGGCCAGCTTCCAGTGCGCGCGCAGCAGGCGGTTGCACAGGCCGTGGAAGGTGCCGATCCACATGCCGCGCACGTTCACCGGCAGCATCGCGGTCAGCCGCGTCATCATTTCCTTGGCGGCCTTGTTGGTGAAGGTGACGGCCAGGATGCCGCCGGCGGACACCTGCCCCGTCTGCAGCAGCCAGGCGATGCGGGTGGTGAGCACCCGCGTTTTGCCGGAGCCGGCACCGGCAAGGATGAGGGCATTGCCCGCGGGCAGCGTGACGGCAGCAAGCTGCTCGGCGTTGAGGTTGTTCAGCAACGGCGAGGCAGGGCCGCCCGTATCGGCTGCGGACGCGCCGGAAAACAGGTCGTGAGGGAGCATGGGTGCCATTGTAGAAAGCTGCCCCGCCCCAGGCCTCGCCGGACGCGCTTGCCCCTGCGGGTATGACCTGGATCAAGCCCGGGCCCGCCGGCGTGCACAGGCCTGCCCCTCTTGCGGCAGATCAAGTGATACGGCCGTGCCCGGCAGGAGACTGCCTCTCAGTTGCCGGCCCTGCGCGCCGGCCGTCACAACTGGAGAACCCATGTCCAAGAAACTCGCCCCCGCCTGCCTCGCCGCCCTGCTCGGCGCCATGGCCGCCCTGCCGGCCGCCGCGCAGGAAGCACAAGGCAACTGGCTGGTGCGCGCCCGCGCCGTGTACCTGAAGCCGGCGAACCAC
Source organism: Variovorax sp. GW460-12-1-14-LB1 (assembly GCF_059423605.1). Classification (NCBI taxonomy): domain Bacteria; kingdom Pseudomonadati; phylum Pseudomonadota; class Betaproteobacteria; order Burkholderiales; family Comamonadaceae; genus Variovorax; species Variovorax sp. GW460-12-1-14-LB1. The sequence continues at coordinate 19,949 of NZ_JBWKYF010000086.1, read as the reverse complement.
TCGACGCCGGTGGCCGACCTGTCGATTCCGGCCGATGCCATCACGGTCAACAGCAAGACCATTCCCGAGCTCGACGTCACCTACTTCTTCACGCCGAACATCGCCGCCGAACTGGTGCTGACGGTGCCGCAGAAACAGACGGTCACCGTGCAGCAGAGCGCGCTGGGCGGGCCCGTGGACATCGGCACCTTCAAGCACCTGCCGCCCTCGCTGATGCTGCAGTACCACTTCATGCCCACCGCGAAGATCCGGCCCTACATCGGCGCGGGCCTGAACTACACGCGCCTGAGCAGCGTCAACCTGCAGGTGCCGACGGTCGGGCGCCTGCAGCTGCAGCTGCAGAACGAGAGCTTCGGCCTCGCGCTGGGCGCCGGTGTCGACATCGAGGTGGCGAAGAACACCTACCTCAACATCGACGTGAAGAAGCTGCGCATCCGCAGCGCCGTGAACATGGACGGCGTGCAGCTGTCGACCGTGAAGGTCGACCCGTGGCTGTTCGGCGTGGGCATCGGCTACCGGTTCTGACAAAGAAGCGCACCGCGGTCGTCGGGTATACGCAGCAACCCATAGGGTCAATACGCCCCGGCGACTTGCGCATCATCGCCATGGCCGTAAAATCAATCACCGGGCCCAAGTTTCTTGCGTCCGGTTTTTTTTGGCCGTCATTTTCATGACGCGACCACGAGAACCGGCCGGACCAAGCGCTCATTCGTTCCACTCAACGATTCCTTTCAGGAGCCTGGTCATGCAAATCTTCGATTACGACAACATCCTTCTGCTGCCGCGCAAATGCCGCGTGGAAAGCCGCTCGGAATGCGACGCCAGCGTCACGCTGGGCGAGCGCACCTTCCGCCTGCCGGTGGTGCCTGCCAACATGAAAACGGTGGTCGACGAGTCGATCTGCCTGTGGCTCGCGCAGAACGGCTACTTCTACGTGATGCACCGCTTCGACCTGGACAACGTCCAGTTCGTGAAGGACATGCAGGGCAAGGGCGTGTTCGCCTCGATCTCGCTGGGCGTGAAGAAGCCCGACTACGACACCGTCGACCAGATGGTGGCCCAGGGCCTCGTGCCCGAATACATCACGATCGACATCGCGCACGGCCATGCCGACAGCGTGAAGAACATGATCGGCTACCTCAAGGCCAAGCTGCCCAAGTCGTTCGTGATCGCCGGCAACGTCGGCACGCCCGAGGCCGTGATCGACCTGGAGAACTGGGGCGCCGACGCGACCAAGGTCGGCATCGGCCCGGGCAAGGTCTGCATCACCAAGCTCAAGACCGGTTTCGGCACGGGCGGCTGGCAGCTGTCGGCGCTCAAGTGGTGCGCGCGCGTGGCCACCAAGCCGATCATTGCCGACGGCGGCATCCGCGACCACGGCGACATCGCCAAGAGCATCCGCTTCGGCGCGTCGATGGTCATGATCGGCTCGCTGTTCGCGGGCCACGAAGAGTCGCCGGGCAAGACGGTCGACGTCGACGGCACGCTCTTCAAGGAGTACTACGGCTCGGCCAGCGACTTCAACAAGGGCGAGTACAAGCACGTCGAAGGCAAGCGCATCCTCGAGCCCATCAAGGGCAAGCTGGCCGACACGCTGGTCGAGATGGAGCAGGACGTGCAGAGCTCGATCAGCTACGCGGGCGGCCGCACGCTGATGGACATCCGCAAGGTCAACTACGTCACGCTGGGCGGCGACAACGCCGGCGAACACCTGCTGATGTGAGCGCGACGGGCGGCCCTCTGCCCGCCCGTCTTTTCTTTCAGGCCTCGAGCAGTTGCACCGCATAGCGGTGCAGCGCGTGCGCCGGATCGGCCAGCGCATCGACCACGCCGAAGTGGTCCAGCCCCGGCAGCACCTCGCACACCGGCACGGTGTGGCGGCCCCAGGCCTCGCGGATCATCGCGTTGTGGCGGATGAACTCCGCACTCTCGTTGCCCCCCACCGCCGCATAGAGCTGGCCGCGCGCCGGCGCAGGCCACAGCGCCGGGCTCGCGCGTCGCGCGTCGGCATCGGTGAGCTTCAGCGTGTGCTCGAGGAAGGGCGTGCGCTGCAGCGGCCGCAGGTCGAACAGGCCCGAGACCGACAACGCATTGCGCACCAGTTGCGCGGGCAGATCGGGCGCCACCGCCTTCCAGTCGCAGGCCAGCAACGCCGCCGCCATGTGGCCGCCCGCGGAATGCCCCGCGACGGTGATGCGCGAAGGGTCGCCGCCATGCGCTGCCACATGGCGCCACGTCCATTCCAGCGCCCGCACCATCTGCAAGAGGATGCCCGGCACCGTCACCGGCTGGTCGACCGGGCCCGGGCACAGCGCGTAGTTGGGCTGCACCACGCAGATGCCGCGGTCGTGGAAGGCGGGGCTGATGAACGAGTGGTCCTTCTTGTCCATGGCGCGCCAGTAGCCGCCGTGGATGAAGACCAGCACCGGCGCATCGGGCACGGGCGCCGGAAAGATATCGAGCGTTTCGTTCGGTCCGGTGCCGTAGGGAACATCGATGCGGCACGGCAGCGTGTCGCGCGCCGCGGCGGAATCGCGCCCCCAGCGCGCGAAGTAGGCGGGGTGGTCCTTCACCCGCGCCAGGTTGTTGTACATGCCTTCCAGCCAGGCGGGGTCGTGCGCTTCCATGCGGTGCTTGCTCCTTGTTTTTCCGGGGCGCATCTTGGCACGGCCGCGTGCATGGAAATGCCCGGCTGGATAAAATGTCGCCTGTGTTGGGGGGTAGCTCAGCTGGGAGAGCGCCGCGTTCGCAATGCGGAGGTCGGGAGTTCGATCCTCCTCCTCTCCACCAACCGACCCAGCAAAAAGGCCTTGGCAATCGCCAAGGCCTTTTTCATTTGCAGCTGTGCGCTGCGGCCCGGAAATATCAGGCGTCGAGCGTCAGGTGCTGGCCGTGCAGCGCCGCGGCGCCCGGCGATGCCAGGAAGCCGATGGTCTGCGCCGCGACCGAGGTCGACACCCACTCGGCCGGGTTCGCGTCGGGCATCGCCTGGCGGTTGGCCGGCGTGTCGAGCACGCTGGGCGCCACGCTGTTGATGTTCACGCCGTGCGGCGCGGCCTCGGCCGCCATCGATTCCACCAGCCGCTGCAGCGCGCTCTTCGATGCGATGTATGCCGCCATGGCCGGCAGGCCGCGCGCCGCCACCTTCGCCGTCACCGCGATGATGCGGCCCGCGCGGCGCTCGATCATCGAGGGCAGCACGGCCTGCGTCACGGCGACGAACGACCAGGCGTTGAGGTTCATCATCCGGTCCCAGCTCGCGCGCGTGAGTGCGTGCGTCGCCTCGCCCATCTCGAAGCCGCCGGCAATGTGCACCAGCGCATCGACGCGGCCGAAGGCCTGCAGCACCTGGCCGGTGAGCGCCGCCATGTCGGGCGCCGAGGTCACGTCCCCGGCCAGCAGCAGGTGCTGCGAGTTGTCCAGGCCCGGAAAGACTTCGGCCAGGCGACCGGCATGGTGATCGACCAGCGCGAGCCGCGCGCCCTGGTCAAGAAAGTGCTGGGCCACGGCCCGGCCCAGCGCGCCCGCGGCGCCGGTGATCACGACGTGGGGGGTGTTGCTTGCATCGCTCATCGAAAACTCCTCGGATAGGGGGTGGGGCGGGGCCCCGAAGGTCGCGCATCCTAACGCCGTCGTACAAATGTGCAGAAATTTTTTGAAGTCCCAAAAAGATTGGTATATACTCGTGGTCTTGCCAGAAAACACTAACGGTTTTCAAAGCAAGGGCTCTTAGCTCAGTTGGTAGAGCAGCGGACTCTTAATCCGTAGGTCGAGTGTTCGAGTCACTCAGGGCCCACCAACCAACATCGCGGCAACGCTGGAAAGCCTGCTACCCACAAGGTAGCAGGCTTTTTTCATGGTGCGTTCACTTGTACGTTTGATCGCGCCGACGCGACCCTTCGCAAGCCTCTCCCCGACATCCCGTGAAGAAATCCAAACCCGCGCCATCGCCGAAATCCTTCGACCTCAAGCAGCACTGGCATTGGGGCCGCGGCATGCGCCAGTTGCGCATCGCCGACTTCCTGAAGGACGGCCGCCTGCTGGTCCCCGGCGACCTGACGGGCGAAGGCCCGGCCACCGATGACGGCACCGGCGCGCTGCGCACCGTGGGCGGCGTGCAGGTCGGCAGCGCCGACTATGAAACCGGCCTGATGTGGGTCGGCCGCAAGCTGCGCGAAGGCGACCTGCCGAGCAAGCCCCAGAGCTGACCTAGCTACGGCGCCATGACGCGCCGCAAGAACTGCAGCGAGCGCTCCAGCGCCAGCCGCCCCGGCGCATCGTCGAGGTTGAACTGGTACTCGTGCGGCAGCGCGGGCGTCTGGTCTGCGGGGAAGAACAGGCTGTCGACCTGCACGCCCTTCGCCATCAGCGTTTCAGCCATCGACCTCGACTGCCCTTCGAGCGGATCGCCGTTGCCCGCGGTGATGAACGACGGCGGAAAAGCCTCGCTCACATAACGGCGCACCGACGCAGTCTCGAAGGCCGGCGCGTTCTGGAAATCCTTGCTGCCGCTGTACGACCAGAACACGGTCCGCAGGAAGCCGCCGAAGGCACCGTCGAGCTTGGCCTGCGCCGCGTCGTAGGCGCCGCAGTGCAGCAGCATGCCGCGCAGCTGCTCGCGCGCGATGACGGGCGTGAGGCCCACGGCTTTCGCGTACCCCGGCACGGCCATCGCGTTCGCAACCTGCGCGACGATGTGCGCACCCGCCGAGTCGCCGGCCAGCACGAGCCGCGCGGGGTCCACGCCCAGCCGCACCGCCTCGCGCACCAGATAACCCAGCGCCGTGTTCACCTGCCGCACCGGCACCGGATAGCCCTCGCCCGGCGCGATCGAATAACCGACGGCCACCACGGTGAAGCCCTGCCCCGCCAACACGCGCGCGTAGTTCGCCACGTCGCGCCGGTGGCCCGAGACCCAGGCGCCGCCGTGCACCCACACGATGGTGGGCAAGGGCCGGGTGCCCGCCGAGGCCGGACGGAACACGTCGAGGTAGGCATCCGGGTCGGCCTCGTCGTAGTGCTGGTCGAGCACCGCCGCGATGCCGGGCGGCACATGCTTCTGCAGCGACTGCGATGCAGCGTCCGAGCCCTTGCCGAAGGCGTAGCGGATCATCAGCACCGAGGGCCACGGGCTCCACTGGAACGCGGCATAGCCCACGACGACGAGGCCGGCGATGACACCGAGGATTCGCAGCAGGATGGTCTTGAGCTTCACGGTGGAGCGCCTGCGCCGGACGGTCCGGCGCTTCAGGGAGCGCCCTGCATTCTGCTTGCCACGGGCAGTGCCCCGCTATGCTTGCTTCACATGCCGCCACCGCCCGTCATCGCGCCCTCCTCCGCGCTCACACAACCGCTGCGCCACGCAGCGCGCACGCTGTGCGCAGCCCTGGTGTTCGCGGCGGCGCCCACCTTCGCATCGGCCGCTTCCGGCTGCCTTGCCACGGCCTCCTACATTCCGCCGCCGCCACGCGCCCTCGCAATGGCCGCGCTGGCCCGACAAGAGCACGTTGCCTTCGGCAGCCAGACCATGGACGCCGAAGGCCGGCTCACCGAGTCTGGCTATTCGGAAGCAGAAGACACGCGCTATCCGATCGACGCGCTGCCCGCATGGCAACGCGTGCTGCGTTACTGGCGCGCGGTCGATCCGTCGAACGAGCGGCTGCCTTCTCTCGTTCGCTTCGGCGCCCCGCAGGCGGCCGACCGCACGCGGTTGACCGACGCGCTGAACCAGGCGAGCGCGGCGCGCCTGCAAGGCCTGGGTGTCGGCCCCGGCCAGGGGCTGGACGCGTCGGACCAGCGCGCCCTCGAAGTGGCCCTGCAGCGTGTCGCGGTGATCGACACGCCCTGGTCCGCCGCGTTCATCAGCTGGGTCGCGCGCGAGGCCGGGCTCGGTGCCGACGAGTTCGTCTTTTCCGAGGCCCACGTCGACTACGCCGGCGCCGCCTGGCAGGCCGGCAACGACGAGGCCGCGGGCCGCGCGACACCGCAGGCCCTGCGCGCCTGCGACCTGATGCGCACGCCGCCACGCCCCGGCGACCTGGTCTGCCACGCACGCGGCGCGCGCGGCACTGCGCTCGATCGCTTCGCCAAGATCGGCGAGGTGCTCGCCGCGCGTCCCACGGGCGGCGCACCGTTGCCGATGCACTGCGATGTGGTGGTGGGCGTGGACGGTGCGGGCTTCGATGCCGTGGGTGGCAACGTGCTGCAGTCGGTCACCTTGCGGCGCCTGGCCTTTGCGCCCGGCACGCGGCTGCTGGACCCGAGCTACCTGCCCGAAGGCTGCACGGCGGGCGGCAACGCATGCGTCGATCGCCACATGAGCCGCCAGCCGTGGTCGCTGCTGCTGCAGTGGCGCTGAAAGAAAAACAGAAACGGTAGGGACGTGTGCCCCGGGCCGTCAGTCGCGGTAGTACACCTCGACGGCGCCCTTGAGCTTGATCAGCAGCGGATAGCCCTTGCGGTCCAGCGTGCGGCCGGCGGGCACCTTGATCCAGCCTTCGCTGATGCAGTATTCCTCGACGTCCAAGCGGTCCTTGCCGTTGAAGCGGATGCCGATCGGATGCTCGAACACGGCAGGAATGTGGTGCGGGCTGCGCGGATCGGTCGAGAGATGGTCGGGCAGCGTGGGCTTGGAGGTGGCTTCTTCGGTCATGGGGAAACGGGTGTCTGAATCGACCCGAATGATAGAACCTGCCGCGTGCCCCTTCGCGGGCGCCGCTAGCGCCGCTTCTTCCAGGCCTTGGGCGGCGGCTTCGGCCCGAAGCCCAGCGCGGCCCGCGCGAGCGCGTCGGCCTCGCCGTTGCGGTGGCGCGGAATCCATTGCACGCGCGCCTCGTCGAAGCCCTGCAGCAGCGTGCGCGCCTCGTCGAACAGCGGCGCCATGCGCACGATCGGCCGCACGTCGGCAGCGCCGCTCAACTGTTCGACCAGCGTGCTGTTGTCGCTGAAGGCCTGCACGCTCGTGGCGCCGCGCGCCTGCAGCTCGCGCAGCGCGAGCGTCAGTGCCCGCAGCTCGGCCTCGTTGTTGCAGCCCGTGGTGTGCGTGGCCTGCGAGAAGGTGTGGCGGGTGCCGTCGGGCTGGGTGATGACGACGCCGACGCCCATGCGCCCGGGGTTCGGCATGGCGCTGCCGTCGCAATGGACGACCCAAAGGGGAAGGCGCTCGGGCGCGGCAACGGTCATGAAAAAGCAGGAAGCAGCGGAAAGAGGAACGAACGCGCTCAGCAGTTGCTGCGCTTGATGCCCGCGAGATTGCACGGCCGCTGGCCGGGCGGCGGCCCAGGATCGCGCGGCGGACGCGGCGGCCGGGGGTGATACCCCGGTCGCGGCGGGCCGTAGTACGGATCGCCGCCCCAGATGTAGGTCGGCCCCGGGTCGGCCGCAGGCGCCTCGCCCACCGGGTAACGCGGAATGATCGCCGGCCCCGAGGGCGCGGGCTGCGGCGGTGGAGCGGTCGGTGCCGCGTAGTCCGACCGGCGCGGCGTGTCTTCCTCGCTGGAGGCACGCGGCGGTGCAGGCGGCGGCTCGTCGATCCGCAGCTGCCGCGACTGCCGCGTGCCCGGCGGGCAGGCGCCGTCGGTGTAGACGATGCGGCCGTCGGCGTCGGTGCAACGCACCACCTCCGCCTGCGCGGCCGGAGCGGCCACGACAAGCCAGAGCAGCGAAACGAAGAGAAAGGTGGTCGAGCGCATGGAGACGCCCTTTGTAACAGTGCGCGGCCGCTCGAACAAGCGTGCACGAAGAAACGGGTGGGGGCTGAGGTTCGCAGCAGAGGAAAAGTCGATGCCGGCCGGCACGTCAACGCGACTTGGCTCGCGCACTTTTCCTGGCCGGAGGACTGGCCTGCGTGGTGATGCGCGGGTAGTGCTCGAAGGTGTGTTTCATCACATCGCGCAGCCAGACCACGGCAGGGTCGTGATGAAAGCGCGGATGCCAGTGCTGATTGAGCTGAAACTGGGGCACGGGCACCGGCGGCTCGAACATGCGCACCGTGCCCATGCGGGCGAAGACCTCCGCCAGTTCGCGCGGCACGGTTGCGAGCAGATCGGCGTGCCGGTCCATCAGGAGCGGAACCATCAGGAAGTGGGGCGTCATCACGGCCACGGTGCGGCGGATGCCCTGGTCTTCCAGCACCTTGTCGTAGCTCTCCGCCGAGTGGCCGGTGAGCGAGACCACGATGTGCCGCATCGCCTCGAAGCGCTCGCGCGTGAGGGTGGCGCCGATGTCCTTGTTCCGCGCGCTGGCGATGGTCACGAAGGAGTGCAGGAACAGGCGCTGATGAAACAGCCCCTCGGGCGCCGCACGGATGGACCCCACCGCCAGGTCGGCCTCGCCTGACGCAAGCAGCCCTTCGACCTGCTCGAGCGGCACCTGCAGCGTGCGCAGCGAACACCCGGGCGCCTCCTTCTTGAAGCGCTCGAGCAGCGGCGGCAGGAACACCAGTTCGCCCATGTCGGTCATGCACAGGGTGAAGGTGCGTCGCGCCAGCGCGGGCTCGAACCGGGCGCCCGCCAGGATCTGCTGGCGCACGGTGGTCATCACCTCCACCACCGCAGCGCGCATGCCCTCGGCCTTGCGCGTGGGCTCCATGCGGCTGCCGACCTTGACGAACAAGGGATCGTCGAAAAAAGCACGCAGCCGGTTGAGCGCATGGCTCATCGCGCTCTGCGTCAGCCCGAGGCCCTGCGCGGCCTTCGTGACACTGGCCTCGCGAAACATCGCGTCGAAGACCGCCAGCAAATTCAGGTCGAGGTTTTCCGCATGCATGCCGCGCATTCTAGGAATGACTGAAATGACATTGATACATGAGAACCCTCGTCCTACGCTCTGCCCATGCCGTGACCCGAACGCGGCGGACAACAAGGGAGACGCCCCATGTTCATCAAAAACACCTGGTACGTGGCTGCCTGGGACAACGAGCTCACGCCGCAGGGCCTGTTCGCCCGCACCATCATCGGCGTGCCCGTTCTCATGTACCGCAAGGACGCCGGCGAGATCGTCGCCATGGAAGACCGCTGCTGCCACCGCGGCGCGCCCCTGTCGGTGGGACGGCGAGAAGGCGACTGCGTGCGCTGCATGTACCACGGCCTGAAGTTCGACGCCTCGGGCCAGTGCATCGAGGCACCGGCCCAGAAGCGCATTCCCATCCAGGCCAGGGTGCGCACCTTCCCGGTGGTGCAACGCCACCGCTGGATCTGGATCTGGATGGGCGCTCCCGACAAGGCCGACCCTGCGCTGATCCCCGACACGCCATGGCTGGACGACCCGCACTGGCGCAGCCTGGACGGCTACATCCACTACGACGTCAACTACCTGCTGATCTGCGACAACCTGCTGGACTTTTCCCACCTGCCCTTCGTGCACCCGACCACGCTGGGAGGCAGTGCGGACTACGCCGCCGCCCAGCCCAAGGTCGAACGCATCGACAACGGCGTGCGCATCACCCGGTGGGCCCTCGACACCGAGCCGCCGCCGTTCGCCCAGGCGGTCAAGGACTGGGGCAGCAGGGTCGATCGATGGAACATCTACAACTTCACCATCCCGGCCATCCTGCTGATGGACTCCGGCATGGCGCCCACCGGCCAGGGCGCCGCCGAAGGCAACCGCGAAGGTGCGATCGAGTTTCGCGGCTGCCAGGCCATCACGCCCGAGACGGAAAACTCCACCCACTACTTCTTCGCGCATCCCCACAACTTCGCCATCGACCAGCCCGAAGTCACGCACTCGATCCACCAGGCCGTGGTGGATGCCTTCGACGAAGACCGCGACATCATCACCGCGCAGCAAAAGAGCCTGGCGCTGGCGCCCGGCTTCAAGATGATGGCCTTCGGCATCGACGCCGCGCTGAACCAGTTCCGCTGGATGGTCTCGCGCCGGCTGGAAGAAGAAGCGCTCGAAGAAGCCGGGGCCCGCGCCGCCGCCACTGCAGCGCCCGAAGCCGTCAAGGCCTGAGCCATGAAGCTCCTCGTCACCCGCCTCACGCAAGAGGCGCAGGATGTGCTCGGCCTGGAGTTGCGTGCGCAGGACGGCGCTGCGCTGCCGCCCTTCACCTCGGGCGCCCATGTGGACCTGCTGCTGCCCGGCGACATCCGCCGACAGTATTCGCTGGCCAACTCGCCGCTGGAGCGCCACCGCTACGTGCTCGGTGTGGGCCTGGCGCCAGCCTCGCGCGGCGGCTCGGCCTTCGTTCACCAGCGCCTTGCCGTGGGCGATGTGCTCGAGGTGGGTGCGCCGCGCGCCCTGTTCGGCATCGACCCGGCCGCCACCGAGCATCTGTTCGTGGCCGGGGGCATCGGCGTCACGCCCATCCTGAGCATGATCCTCTGGTGCGAGGCCCACGCCAGGCTCTGGAAGCTGCTGTACTGCGTGCGCACGCGGGCCCGTGCCGCCTATGCGTGGACATTGGCGCGCCACCATGACCGCGTGCAGCTGCACGTGGACCAGGAAGCGGCGGGCACGCCACCTGACCTGGCGGGCTGGCTGGCCGGTGCGGCCCCGGGCGCCCACCTCTACTGCTGCGGCCCCGAAGGGCTGATGAACGCAGTCGGCGCGGCCGCAGGCGTTGTCGGCATCGACAAGGCGGCCACCCATTTCGAACGCTTCGCACCGCCGGAACCCGCCACGCCCGCAGCGCCGGCCGGCACCTTCACCGTGGTGCTGCATCGCAGCGGCCAGAGGATCGAGGTCACACCGCGGCAGAGCCTGCTCGATGCACTGGAAGGCGCGAACGTCAGCGTTCCCTTCTCGTGCCGCGAAGGCATGTGCCGCAGTTGCGAGGTGCCGCTGCTCGAGGGCGAGGCGGATCACCGCGACTTCGTGCTCAGCGACGACGAGCGCGACAGCCACACCTGCATCCTGCCCTGCGTGTCTCGCGCGCGCAGCGCCGTCCTCGTCCTCGATCTCTGACGTTCCCCCCACAACACCAACAACCCAACCCCACCACTGGAGACAACCATGTTCAGAAAAATGACTGCCGCATGCGCAGCGATCACGCTGGCGCTGCCCATCGCCGCGCAGGAAAGCTACCCCTCGCGGCCGATCCGCCTCGTCGTGCCCTACGCCGCCGGCGGCGCGACCGACTTCGTCGCGCGCACCCTCGGCGATCGCCTCTCGAAATCGATGGGACAACCCGTGGTGGTGGACAACAAGGCGGGCGCGGCGGGCGCCATCGGCGCCGGCGAAGTCGGCCGCGCCAAGCCCGACGGCTACACGCTGCTGATGACCATCACCGATTCGCAGATCAACAACACGGCGCTGTTCAAGACCCTGGCGTACGACCCGCAGAAGGACTTCGTCGGCGTCACGCAGGTGGTGCGCAGCCCGGCGCTGATTTCCACGCACCCCGGCACCGGCATCAAGAGCATCGAAGACCTGAAGGCCAAGGTGGCCAAGGGCGTGAAACTGAGCTACGGGTCCTGGGGCGTCGGCGGGCTGGGCCACCTAGCCGGCGAGAGCCTCAACCGCGGCCTGAATGCAGGCATGGTGCATGTGCCGCAGCGCGGCGAAGGGCCGGTGGTGACCGACCTGCTGTCGGGCACCATCGACGTCGGACTGTCGTCGGTGCCCAGCGCGATGCAGCATGTGCCAACGGGCAAGGTCGTGCCGCTGGCCGTGCTGGGACGACAACGCTCCACCTCGCTCCCGCAGGTTCCGACCATGAACGAGCTGGGCTTCAAGGACCCGCTCTACGACACCAACGTCTGGATCGGCCTGCTGGCACCGGCGAAGACGCCACAGCCCATCGTCGACAAGCTGGCCCGCGAAGTGCGCGCCATCGTCGGCTCGCCCGAAGTCAGCCAGCTGTTCGTAAACCGTGGCTTCGAGGTGATGAACAGCACGCCCGAGCAGTTCGCCGCGTCGTACAAGGAGGAGTTCAACGTGATCACCCGGCGGATGCGCGAGCTGGGTGTCGAGGCGCAATGAGGCCAGTGACCACCCGGACCGTCATGCAAGGACGACCGATGCATCTTCCGTGCGCCGACCGCCAGTGACTGCGTGGCCGGCCGCATCAGGCGTTCCCTAGGCGACAGGCGCGGCGCGGAGACTTTGCCATCATCGCGAACTCGACTGGCGCCCGCCGCCGGCTACACGGAGCCCTTCCCCATGACCTCGCCTTTCACCACCACCGCCCTGGGCCTGTGCGGCCCGCTGCGCCAGCCGCGCCAGATGCTGGCCGACCAGACCTACGACGACCACAAGTCGATCCACGACGACGCGACGGCCGAAACGCTGGGCCTGCGCGCCGGGCCGATCGAAGGGCCGACGCACTTCAGCCAGTTCGATCCCCTGCTGTTCCATGTGTTCGGCCAGGCCTGGTTCGAAACCGGCTGCATCAGCGCCCACTACCAGAACATGGTGGTCGAGGGCGAGTCGGTGCGCGCCTTTGTCGACCTGCCCGCGCCCGGCGCCACCTTCGTGCGCCTGCGCGCCGAAAAAGCCGACGGCACGCCGGTGCTGACCGGCACTGCGTCGGTGGGCGATGCCGCTCAGCACCCGCACGAGCTGCCGCAGCGCATCGCCAAGCTGCGCCCGCCGCAGGGCCTGGTCATCAACCGCGACCTGCGCGTGGGCCAGCGCGGCGCCGTCGTCGAGAAGATCCGCATGGGCTTCGACCAGCACATGGGCGACCACTACCCCTTCACGCTCGCCGACAAGCTCAAGGTCATCACCGAGCCCTGCGACTGGTACACGGTCGAAGGCGGCAAGCGCTCGCCGTGGGGCCGGGCCATCATCCCGACCGAGATGATCAGCGTGCTGCTCGGCTCCACCAGCGCCGAGGCGCAACTGAATGGCCGCAAGCCGGCCGTGGGCCTGTTCGCCGGGCAGGAGATTCGCCTGATCAAGGGCCCGCTCTTCGTCGACCAGGACTACGAACTGGAGCGCGAGATCATCGCGCTGAGCGAGAGCGCGCGCACCGAATCCGTGTGGGTGCGCACCAAGGTCTACGAGATGCCGTCGCGCACCCTCGTGGCCGAGATGATCCTCAACGGCGCGACGATGAAGGCGTCGTACCCCCATTACGAAGCCGAAGCCAAGGAGCTGGGGCTGGCCTGAGCGCGCGGTTCGCGCAGCTGCGTCGAACGCCGTCGATCGAGGGGGCAGAATCCCCTCTTTTTTCCGGGTGCCGTATGCCAGCTGTACTTGAAGGGGGTTGCCTCTGCGGCAAGGTCCGATTCAGCACGACCCAGCCGCCGCTGCGCACGTTCGCGTGCCATTGCACGTTCTGCCAGCGCATGACCGGCACGTCCTTCTACGCCGAGTCGCTTTTTCCGATGGACGCCGTGCAGTTCAACGAAGGCGAACTGCGGCAGTACGCGCACCGATCGGACGGCAGCCACAAGCAGGTCTTCGTTCATTTCTGCCCCTCGTGCGGCACGACGATGGGCCTGACCTTCGAGCGCTGGCCCGATGTGCGCGCCATCTCGCGCGGGTGCTACGACGACCCCAACACGGTCGAACTCACGAGCCACATCTGGACCCGCTCCGCCCAAAGCGGCGTGACCTTGCCGGCCGACGTGGATTGCTTTGCCAGGGCGCGGGCCACGCCCGATGGCCAGCCGGAGGTGGCCTCGCGGCATGAGGCGCCCGTATTGGCTCGACAAGACGGCGGGGCCTGAACTCTCGCTTCAGCCGGCCATCAGCGGCCATTCGCCCGACGACGGCGAAGCACGACCCCCAGGTAGTAGACCGAGGCGCACGTGAAGAGGCCAGCGACCACGGACCAGACGGCGCCCCCGCCGATCAGATTGGCGCCGTCGGGCGCGAGGCAGCTGGATGCGGATGCTTCAATGCAGTCCCTGTGCCTGTAGTACCGCTCATGGAACGCCCACCAGAAGAACCCCGCCGCGGCGGCGCATGCGACGCAGAGGATGGCGGGCCGGGTGATTGGAAGAGGGTCTGTGGTCATGGGCTTGGATCGCCATGCCGGGCAGCCAGGGGGCCGCGGAGCACGATGCGAATGAGCGCTTTCCTCACGGCGGACGTTCAGCGCGGTCGAGACGCCACACGGAGCGCTTCTTCCCTGATGTACGAAGAGGCTGCCGTCTTCGCCAGATCGTGCAGCGTCTGCAGCAATGAAACGCCGCCGATCTCCGTCGTGCCGGCGTTCAAGATGCGCCCGATCATCGTGATGCCGAGTTCGCTGGGCTGTCGCGCGAGGGAGCGAAGAAGCTCAGGCTGGTAGTTGGGCAAGCTCTCCAATCCGTGAACGATGGTCCACATGACCCCGTAGCCGTCTTCCTCGGGGTAGCGCTCGAAAACGCTCAGCATTTCGGGCATGGCTTGCTCCGGACTGCCCGCCCGCCAGAGTTCATCCAGAAGCGAGTCCAGGTGGCGCCAGCTGCCGTCCTCCGGAGGTTCGAAGTTGGCGATGTCGTGAGCGATCTCGGAAGTGGTTCGAGGCATTGAAAGTTTTGTGCGCGTGGCTGCTTCCGGCCGACTGTAGTCGCTCAGCGGCTCAGGCGGCCTTGCGCTTTTTCTGTACGGACCTCGGCGCCTCGCTTCGCGCCAGCCACAGTCCGCTCGCAACGATCAACGCCCCACCGCCCAGCGTCCATGCGTCGGGCGCGGCCTGCCAGAACACCCAGTCCATCACGAGCGCCCACGCGAGCGCGCTGTATTCGAAGGGCGCGATGGCTGCGGCCTGGCCGTGGCGGAAGGCCTCGGCGATGGCCAGCTGGCCCAGGAAGCCGCTGAGGGCCAGGCCCGCCAGCGCCCACGCGTGCTCGGCCTGCAGCGGCACCCATTGCGGCGCCGCGAGCAGGCTGCCGCCGACGGCCATGCCCGCAGTGGTCCAGAAGACCAGCGCGGCGCTCGGCTCGGTGCGGCTGATGAGCCGGCCCAGCATGTTCGACAGCGCATAGCAGACGGCGGCCACCAGGATCGCCAGCGCGCCCGTCGAAAGGAAGGCCCCCTGCTCGGGCCGCAGCGCCACCACCACGCCGACAAAGCCCAGCCCGATGGCGATCCAGTGCCGCGGCAGAATCGACTCGCCCAGCAGCGGCACGGCGATGAGCACCATCAGCAGCGGCGCAATGAACGTGAGCGTGTAGGCCTCGGCCAGGCCCAGGGTCTTCAGGCCGTGGACGAAGAGCACCAGCATCGTCATGTTCAGCGCGGTGCGCAGCAGGTGCAGGCGCCAGCGCAGCCGACGGTTGAAAACGCCGGCTGCCTCGCGCCGCCAGGCGATGTACAGGCACACCAGGGGCAGCGCGGTGAGACCGCGCAGCGCCATCACCTGCACCGGCGGATAGTGCCCGGCCAGGGTCTTGAGCAGCGCGTCCATGCAGGCGAAGAAGGCGCAGGCCAACAGCATCGCGGCGATGCCGCGCAGGGTTCCGGTCGGGTGCATGGTCAGGCTGTGGTCTCGCGGCGGTGGCCGGGACGGACGGGGTTTGTTCTTGAACGCCGAGCATAGGCGCTGCGAACGTCGGGGTCTTGGCCAGATGCCGCCAGCCCCTGCCTACCGACACTCGTTCCAGTACCCATCCGGGTTCGCCTCCAGCGGCGTGGCAACCCGCTTGAGCGACGTGCGGCCCTGCGCGTCCTTCGCGACCACGAAGATGTGCCCGTCCTGCACCGGGAAACCGTTGCGCAGAAACTTGAAGCCACTGCGCACCGACGAAAAGTCGGCCTCGTTGAGCGCGTTGCGCAAGGCACCGCGATCGGCGACGGAGCCCTTGGTCTCCTTCAGCGCGCTGTCGATCAGGAGCGCCGCATCGAAACCTTGCGCCGCGTACTGCGAGGGAATGCGCCCGTGCTTCTTTTCGAAGGCGGCAACGAAAGCTCTGCTCGTCGGGCTCGGCAGATCGGGGCCCCAGACCGCGCCGGCCAGCACATGGAGCGCAGCATCCTTGAGCAGCGGCAGCGTCGTGCCATCGACCGTGCCCACGGTCAGCAAGGGCACCTTGCTCAGCAGGCCCGAGCGGTTCATCTGCTGGATGAAGTTCACGCCCATGTCGCCCGGCAGGAAGGCCACCACCGCATCGGGCGCCACGCGCTGGATCTGCGCCAGCGCTGCCGCGTAATCGGTCTGGTCGGGCTTGACGTTGATTTCGCTCACCACCTCACCCGAGTAGTAGCGCTTGAAACCGCGCAGCTGGTCCTTGCCCGACGCGTTGTCGGGCGCAATGAACAGCGCCTTCCAGTAACCCTTGTCGACCGCGTACCGTCCCACGATCCCGGCCTGGTACTCGTCCTGGTACGAGGCGAAGACGAACCTGGTGTTGCACTGCTTGCCGGCGATCGGCGCGGGGCCGGCATTCGAGCCGACAAACAGCATGCCCGCTCGGGCCATCGGCTTGGCCATGGCCATCATCACGTCGGAGAAGGTCACGCCGGTGATGAAGCTCACCTTGTCCTTCTCGATCAGGCTCTGCACCAGCTGCGCCCCGCGCTCGGGGTTGTGCTGGTCGTCTTCCTTGAGGACCGCCACGGAAACGCCGCCGAGCATGCCTTGGCGCTGCTCGACCGCCAGCATGAAGCCGTCGTACTGCTCCTGCCCGAGCGCAGCCCCGGGCCCGGAGAGCGTGCCGATGAAGCCGATGTTGACCTGCGCGGAAACGGCCAGTGCCGCGGCGCCCAAGGTGCAGGCCACGAGGGCCGTGCGGATGCGGTGGATCAAGATGTTCCTTGTGATTTCGCTCGCGATGCTTCGCGGTTCGACTACCCGGCCTTCAAAGGGCCGACGACCCTGTAGGCGCTGAGGAGGATGCCCGATGGCATTGCTTTCGTGGTGACGAGCTCGAAGGCGCGGGGTGGCGTTCCCTGCGCGAAGAAGCGCTTTCCTGCGCCCACCAGAATCGGATAAACGATCAACAGCACTTCATCGGCAAGGCCGTGCGCCAGCAGTGTCGATGTCAGCGTAGAGCTGCCCCAGAGAATCAGGTTCGGGCCCGCCTGCGACTTGATGCGGCGAACGCCCTCGACGACGTCCGGCCCCACGCTTTCGAACGGGCCCCACGAAAGGCTTTCGGGGCGGTGGGTCACGACATGCTTGGTCGCCGCATTCAAGCCGTCCGCCATCGCGCTGCTCGGTGCCTTCGGCCAGTAGTCCGACCACATGTCGTAGGTGCGACGCCCGAGCAGCAGGTCGAAGCGCCCGCCATGCGCGGCGAGCACTTCATCACGGCCGGCGGGGCTGCGGTAGGGCGTGGTCCAGTCCGCGTAGGGAAAACCGTCTTCGCCCGAGGTCTGGATCACGCCATCCAGCGAGATGTGCTCCATGATTTTCAGCATTCTCATGCGGGTCTCCTTGCTTGGGATGGGAGGGTGCTCAATGAGCCTGCGCATCAAAGTATGCCGGCCACGACAGCGGCGAAGCCTGGAGCCCTTCGGCCCCACGGAATGCAGACATGGCTTTCGCGCGTGAGCCGAAGTTCATCGTTGCCACGCCGAGGTTGAAGAACGTGTTCCGATCGGTGGAGCCGAGTTCGACTGCACGCTGCAGGGCGGATGCAGCCTCTTTGTGCTTACCTTGATCGGAAAGCACGGCGCCCAAGCACGTCAGGGCAAGGACATTGCTAGGGGATTCAACGAGCGCCTTCGAGAGCAACGCTTGCGCAGAGGCAAGATTCGCTTCCCACTTGTCGGGGTTGTTCCATGCGTCCTCGACAAGCGATCGACTGAGGGAGATGACGTCCAGGATCATGGGCTGTTCAGGCCTGCTGCGGCTCCATTAAGCCGCCAACGTTCTGACGCAATGGCTTCCGACGTTGGACAGATATGCGCGCTGAATGACTTCCCTGCGACAAGGGCGCCGGCTTCGTAGGTACACAACATCTCCGGCGTTCGAAGCCATTGCAGACGTCCATTCAGGAAATGACTGGTGGAGTCAGATGTCATGGGAGCCCGGCTGCCGGTGAAGCGAGACCACGAATACCGACAGCCGCTGTAACCAGTTGGTATGGCTTTTGGCATCGCGACCCATTCAATCTCACCGTCGATGCGAGTCTTTGTGTTCATGGCCGGAGCAGCCTCAGGGCACTGCTGAGCTGCTGCACGCGAGAAGCCCAACACACGGATGCCAACGAGGTCCTCAGAGCCCAGCTGCACCTCTGTTCCGACGGGGTATTTGAGGATCGAAAGAGAGCGGTAGTCCGGTTCACAAGCCGATCCCATCGCCGCTTCGACGAAGGTGAATTCTCTCGACACGGGAAGCGCTGCGTGGGCGCTTTCCACGATCCGAACGCGCAGACCTGTCATCGTCGCCGCAGGCCGAAAGGGCCCAGCCGTTGTCGTGACGGACTCCTCTCCGAGAACGACTGCCCAGAATCTGTAGCGGCCCTTGAGACTCTCGAAGAATTCGGCTCGAAGGGTCGGATCGCTAGGGGGCGAGCACGCGAAGGACGAAGCGCCGAAGGTCAGTAGCGTGCATGCGAAACCGAAAGAGACCGCTCTTGAGTGCATGGGTGGCCTTGATGCTCGTGCAAGGAATTCAGTATCTGCGTCCAGCCATGAACTACCTCAACCACAGCGTCGAAGGTGGAACTGTTGCATGTAGCCAGTTTCCTGAATCACTCGTGGGTACTGCGTGGGGTCGAACAACTCTCTGAACCGAGGCAGGCAGTTCGCCTCTTCATATCCAGCCTGGACGGAGGCAGCATCAAAGAAAGCTCTCAGGTGTTTTCCGACGGTCGGAGCTATCGAGCCATCGCATCGAAAGGCGATCGCAACGAAGTCAACCTGGTTGACTCTGTCCTGATACATGTCGATGACGAACACATTGAGCTCAGTTGTGCTGCTCTGGAAAGCATGGACATCGCCGCGGCCGAGGCGAGGCTCTTTGAAGAACTGTTCGTAGAGAGCAATGATGTCGACCTTCACACCGAGAGCAACCAGCGCTGCTTGAAGGTCAGGGTTCGGAATGAAGTTGCGACCTTCCGGGTCAGGAAAGACAACCAGATCGCCCATGGAAACACCCATGGCGTATTCGCAAGCACTGAGAAGCTTCATCGAGGCGCCGGTGAGCAATGATGGTCGTGCATTGTAGGAACGCCCATCAAAGCGACTTCCTCTGCGTTCATTCGTGATCGACCGTGCCTGCCCGGCAAGCAGTGACAATCACCCCATGGCCAAAGGAAAACGCATTTCTTCCGACATTGGGGACGACGCGATCGAAGCGATCAAGGCGTTCGGGGCTGCCGCCAAGCTGGCGCGCACAACGGCTGGCGAGGGCCAAGCCGCTGCTGCCACGCGCCTGGGCGTTCATGTCCAGACGATCGCGCGGATCGAATCGGGGGAGCCGGGCGTTGCCATCGGGCACGTGCTCGGCATGCTGGCGCTCTACGGCATCTCGACGACGTTGCAACAACGACAACAGCAGCAACCGCCGGCGGAGAACGGCGAGCGCCCCGCCTGAACCGTCAGCCCCGCTGGGCATCGCCCACGGCAGCACGCAGCGACTGCAGCGTGGTCTCCGCCGTTTCGATGCGCCGCTGCAGTTCTTCGTTGACCAGCCGCACCAGCGCGCCGAGTTCGGTGCGCGTCGGGTACACATCGTCGGTGTCGTTCACGTGTTGCGGCACGATGAGTTTCTCGATGCACGCATACGCGCGGCGCACCATGTGAAAGCTGTCGAGGTCGTCGCAAGCCTGCAAGGCGAGCGATTCGGCTGTGACGGAAGGGGCGAGAGCCATGCGTGGCCTCCAGGCAGTTCGGTTTGCAACAACCGTCGCACCCAACGCCAATTGAGGGCGGCAGCTCGAACAGGTTGGCGTACCAGGAACTGCTTGCGCAAACCGGCGAGCCTCGCGGCTCCCTGCTCGAGCCGCCAAAAAAATGGAGGCACGAACGACAAAGCCACAGAGTCTCTGCGGAGAAATCTGCGGCTTTCGTCGCAGCAGTTACACGGGACGCCAATCCCGGTCACGCCTGTTTTTGACGTGACGGCCCCAGTATAGCCACGCACCCCCGCCCCCTTCGCAGCGCAAAACCGGGATGCCCCTACGACC
>NZ_JBWKYF010000085.1:0-23419 GCF_059423605.1 Variovorax sp. GW460-12-1-14-LB1 | reverse complement strand
TTAGGGTTATCACGTGGGTCAGATTTAGATGGAAATCACACCGCCAACTGGGTCACTTCTAGATGGAAATCAACACTCTGGACCTTGGATAAAGTGCAAGGGCGCTGGCATCGATCTGCTGAATCCGAATTTCCGCTGAGATCCCGTGTCGCGCCTCCGGCCGCTAGCTTGTGCCCAGAGGAGTAGCTAGCTCAACGGGGTGCCAAAGTGCGGCAGAAGGTCTTCAATGCGGCTTTCTGTTGATTGGGAAGTCGGGTGAAACGTCTTTCAGATACGCGAGGAGTCGTGACCGTTGAGCTCTGCCGACTATGCCGACCGCAGAACTATGCCGAGCGGCCTCGCTTCTTCCCGGACGCATCGTAGGCCGCATGTGATCGGTTCGGCATAGTCAGCGCGGCTCAACGGGCATGAGCCGTGGACGTATCTGAAAGACGTCCAGATGCGACTGCCGACACAACTTGACAGTCGCATCGACGAACTGCTCGCGCACAACTGGCGGCGCGCAGACTGATTCCGTGACGAGTGAGTCTCGAATAGCAGCAATGCCGCGAGGGCTCTATGCAGCGGACCAGATGCAAGCATTTGGCGTCGCGTCGTCGTGTTCAGAACGGGGCACTGCTCTTCGGCGGATGTGCTGGCGGGGAGCCTTCGTCGTCCTCGTAGTAGGTGTAGATGCCAACGCGGATGCGTCCCGTTGCGCCGGCTGGGGCGCGGTCGACTGCCTGTGCCATTTCCTGAGCCAACTCATGGTGCAGGGTCGACCAGCGGGCCCGCACCAGTTGCTGGACCTGCTCGCATTCCTCCAGCGTGAGCCCGCGCGCATACACCGCGCGTTCGAGCATCTTCGGCTGCTTGTCCAAGGCGTTGGAGACGGCTGCTAGCAGGTGGTCACGGCCGTTGTCGGCCAGGAAAGCGAGCATGGACTGTAAATCTTCCTCCGGCACAAAGCCGTCGCTCGTGAGCTCGGCCATGCCATCGCGTTCGCTCACCACGTTCAAACGGATCAACTCATCCAGAATGGCGCGGTGGTGCACGTTGCCCCGACTGCTCATGCGTGCCACTGTCTCAAACGACGGGGCTGCGTTGCGCGCTGAGATCGGCAGATTCCGAAGGGAAGCGTCCTGCATGCACATTTGTAACCACAACGTGAAAGTCCTGGCTGCGGCCGACATCTCCGTATGAGGCAGTGGGTCTGCCGTGGCCCGAATCTTGGCGGTCACGGCTTTGCGGTTCAGGCCCGTCGTAATGGACAACTGGCTGAGATTGGGCTCAACAACACCTTCGTTGCGCCACAGACGCTGCGCCTCCTCGATCAGGAGGTCGCGCAGCAACTCTTCGAGATGGGGATGCTTGGCCCCCATGGCGAGAGCGAGCCTAACCATCGGACGGAAGATGCGAGCGCAAGCTGCGAGGGTCCAATCCAGTCGCTGGTCCATGGCATGCGTACGAAAGACGTAGTCCTTATGTTACTCGGGTTGACTCTCGCAGTGGGGGGGGGTCGACCAGCCACTAGTCCAGCGAGAGAGTTCGCGCTAGCATGAAGGACCATCTGCAGTGAATTCCAGGATGCAGCAGACCAAGGGGAAGCGCGTGGCGGGGAGGTAGGCCGTTCGGCCGATTTGATTCAAGTGGCAAAGTCGCTTGAATCGCTTCTTGGCAACGGGGCGAACTGGCTGAGCGCCGTATCGGCGCCTGCCTCCTATGAACGAGGGCCGCCTGAGAAGGCTCGCATTGGATCAAATGTGCATCCAAGAAACGACGAAAGTGGAGGTATGCCAAAACACCATAGTGCGACGATCACCTTGAGGCTTCCAATCGGGATCGATGCCGATGCCGAGATAGCTGCTTTGCGCGCTGCCGGCATCCCGGTTGACGCACTCGGCAACGCGGAGCGGGGCTTTCTATTCGTTCGGGCCGGCAACAACTGGAAAAACCGCGCCAACATCTTTCGATGGTTCGCGGGCAGGATCGAGCAAGACCTGCGCAGGAACGACACCAAACCTCATCACCGGCAGCATGGGGTGACACTTGCGAGCCTTGGCCACCATCGCTAGATGCCCGCCGGGCCGGTGATTAGCAAGGACGATCCCTGGAAGGGCACAAAAGCTGTGATCCCGTACTGAGTGTGCCGCGTGCGTCCGTGACGATGGTGCCCACCAGGGCATTACGCTCGTTGGCGCGGTTTCGAGAACAAGATGGATTGGCTGGACGGTCACGATCTACCTGCTTGGTATCCAAGCCTCGTGGTAGACGTTGATCGCGTAGGTCGAGGTTCCGGCGGCGCAGTCATCGCGCTCGTGACGATCTGCACCATCAAGGTCGGCCCAGTCGAAATAAACCGGCACCCGTTTTGGTGAGCGACACCGACTTTGCGCTCTCACGGGCAAACCCCTAACGGCCAGGTCTGATGCTCGCTGAGACTCGGCCTTGCCCGCTTTTGGGTGAGGAGAACAAGATGAAGCAGATCGCATTCGCATTGATCGCTCTGGTGCTGAGCGTTGGGGCCTGGGCCCATTCCGGCGGTACGGACAAAAACGGCTGCCACCAGGAAAAGGCAACTGGCACCAGGCACTGCCACTGAGTCGACTGTTCCAGGCGGGCAAGAGACAAGAAGGACTCTGGCTCGCCATGTCGGTGAGAGGCACGCCACGACGAATTCCCCTTCGCAGCGCGTGCCCCTTTCGACCATTTCGCATCCCCCCTGATAGGATATGGCGGTGCACGGCGAACACCTACACCAAAGTCACCCGGATCTGGTCAAGCGCCTCAAGCGCGCAGACGGGCACCTGCAGAACGTCATCGAGATGATGGTGAGCGGGCGCGACTGCGCGGATATCGCGCAGCAGTTGCACGCGGTCGAAAAAGCGATCAGCGCTGCCAAGAAACTGCTGATCCACGATCACCTGGATCACTGCCTCGAGGAGATCGCCAAGTCGCCTCGCGACTTCGGCACGGCCATCGCCGAATTCAAAGACATCACGAAGTACCTGTGACCGCGCGTGCCTTCCAGCTGTCGGAGTCAATCCCCCCTGCCAAGGCCGGGGTGATGCTGCTCATGCGCTGGTTGCTGGTGCTAGTCATTGCCGTGGACCTGATCAGTTCCCCGTTCCACGCGCATCACCACGAGAGTGGCCCGGAAGGCTACTCGAGCCACGCCGGCCTGCTGGATGTGGGCCACTCGTCCTTCGAGCAAGCAGCTCCAGACGACGACCTTTCGCTGCATGTCGACTCAGACAATGCGGATCACGGTAGCGGCCACTCGATGTCAGCGCTTCAAGGCGCCCCGATCCAGCTCGCCAGCCCAGACTCCGCGCCGAAGTTCCTGGCGCTCGTTCCTCTGCTCGTTTTTGTCGGGCTCCTTGCGCAGCCTGCGGCCGAAGCGCTGGTGCGCTGGCGTACTGGTCGAGAGCGGGTGCCCATCCCGCTGTTCCGAACAGTTCCTCCTGACGGCCGCGCGCCGCCCTCACTCCACGTTTGAAGCCTTGGTGGCGCCGTTGCGGCGCTGCCTTCTCCTCGTCGCCTGACTGCGCGACGGGATCGCTTTCTCGTGGAGTTTCTATGTCGTATTTGCTCGCCCGCCGTACCGCGCTCGGCTGCGCATCCAGTTTTCTCTTGGTGGCCAGTGCCATTGCGGCGACGCCATCGAACGCCGAATTTCCGGTGTCCGCCGCACAGATGCAGGCACTCGGCATCACGCTCGCCCCGCTGGAAAAGCCATCGGCGATCAGCGGCATGGCTTATCCCGCGCGCGTGGTGGTGCCCCCCAGCGGCAACCAGGTCATCAGCGCCCCGTTCGGCGGGCGGGTGGAAGAGCTGCTCGTCGACGAACAGCAGCCCGTCAAGGCCGGCCAGCCGCTGCTGCGCCTGAGCAGCCCGGAGTACGGCGACCTGCAGCTCAAGCTGCTGGAGGCGGCCAGCAAAGCCAAGCTCACCGGCCAGACCGCCGCACGCGAACGCCAACTTTTCTCCGAAGGAATCATCCCGGAGCGGCGGGTGCAGGAAGCCAATGCCGCCAATCAGGAGGCCACGGCCCGGCTGCGATTTGCCGAAGCCTCATTGCGCCTCGCCGGGGTCGATCCCGCAGCCATTCGGAAGATGGGCGACGCTGGCAACCTGCAGGACGGCCTCGTCGTGCGAGCGAGAAGCGCCGGGACGGTCGTTGGCCTGGATGTGAAAGCCGGACAGCGCGTGCAAGGTTCCAACTCCCTGCTGCGCCTTGTCAACACGTCGCAGCTCTGGCTCGATATCCAGATTCCATCCGATCGCCAGCAGCAGGCGCTCTCGAGCAAGACCGCCGGCTCGATCACGGTGGTCGGGCGCGAAGCCAGCGCGACGCCGATGTCGGTTGGTGCCACGGTGAGTGACAACCAGACAGTCACGCTGCGTGCCCGGGTGGTGGGAGGCGGCGAGCTGCTGCGTCCGGGCGAAGTCGTACAAGTCAAGGTCCCGTTCGCGGAGAACACCGCAGGCTGGGCGCTGCCCCTGCCGGCGATTGCCCGTCAGGACGACAAGGCCTACGTGTTCGTTCGAACCGAAAAGGGCTTCGTCGCGCAGCCGGTCAATGTCATCTCGAGCGCAGGCCAATCGGTCCAGGTCACGGGCAACCTGCGCGCAGGCCAGCAGGTGGCGACCGGTTCGGTGATCGCATTGAAGGCGGCATGGCTCGGCAAGAGCGGAAGCAACTGACATGCTCAACCGCCTTGTTCAGTTCGCGCTATCGCAGCGTCTGTTCGTGCTGCTAGTGACCGCTCTGCTTGCGGGCTTTGGCTGGTACGCCTTCCGCAACCTGCCGATCGATGCCTTTCCCGACGTGTCCAGCACGCAGGTGAAGGTCATCATGAAGGCGCCCGGCATGACGCCGGAAGAAATCGAGAGCCGCATCGCCGGCCCGATCGAGGTCGAGATGCTCGGCATCCCGCAGCAGCGCATGCTGCGCTCGGTGTCCAAGTACGGCCTGGTGGATGTGACGGTGGACTTCCAGGACGGCACGGACATCTACTGGGCCCGCCAGCAGGTGTCCGAGCGCCTGGCCAACATTTCGGCCGATCTGCCCGCCGGTATCAGCGGTGGCATGGCACCGGTCACCACGCCGCTCGGCGAAATGTTCATGTTCACCGTGGAGGCCGACGGGATGTCGCTGGAGGACCGGCGCAGCCTGCTCGACTGGGTCATCCGTCCGGCCTTGCGCGCGGTGCCGGGCGTGGCCGACGTGAACGCGTTGGGCGGCAAAGTGCGCAGCTTCGAGGTGGTGCCCGACCCCGTCAAGCTGTCGGCGCTCGGCGTCTCGACGGCGCAGCTCAAGAGCGCGATCGAAGCCAACAACCGCAACGACGGCGCAGGCCGGCTCGGCGAAGGCGGCGAAGTGCTACTGGTGCGCAGCGAAGGAAGCATCAAGACCGCAGACGACCTGCGCGCGATCGTGGTCAGCCGCAAGGATGGCAACCTGGCTCGGCTGGGCGACGTGGCGCAGGTGCGCGACGGCAGCGTCACGCGCTACGGTGTCGTCACCAAGGACGGCAAGGCCGAAGCGGTCGAGGGCCTGGTGCTCGGGCTGGCGGGCGCGAATGCCCAGAAAGTGGTCGAAGGCGTGACGACGAAGCTCGAGGAGCTCAAGCCCACCCTGCCCAAGGGCGTGGAGATCAAAGTCTTCTACAACCGCGCCGAGCTCGTGAAAAAGGCTGTCGGCACGGTGTCCACCGCGCTGATCGAAGCGACGCTCATCGTGCTTGTCCTACTGGGCGCCTTCCTCGGCAATGTGCGCGCGGCCGTCGCGGTCGCAGTGATCTTGCCGCTGTCTGCGCTGAGCACCTTCATCCTGATGCGCGCAGGCGGCATGTCGGCCAACCTGATGAGCCTGGGTGGCTTGGCCATCGCGCTGGGCATGCTGGTGGACGCCGCGGTCGTGGTGGTCGAGAACATCGTGCAACACCTGGGGCAGCAAACCGCCAAGGGAAAACTGCCGCGGCTGCACGTCGTGCTGCGCTCCGTGCGCGAGGTGTCGGTGCCGGTCTCGGCCGGCATCCTGATCATCATCACGGTGTTCCTGCCGCTGCTGACTTTGCAAGGCTTGGAAGGCAAGTACTTCGTCCCCGTGGCGATGACCATCGTCTTCGCGCTGATTAGTTCGCTCGTGCTATCGCTCACGGTGATCCCGGTACTGTCGTCCTTCCTGCTGAAGAAGGCGGCGCATGAAGAACCTTGGCTGCCGCGCAAGCTGCTCAAGCTTTACGAACCCGCTCTGGGGTGGGCGCTGAGCCACCAGCGTGCGGTGTTCATCGTCGCAGGACTGATGCTCGTAGTGGCAGCCGGCGTCTATACCCAGGTGGGCAAGACCTTCCTGCCGGCGATGGACGAAGGCGACATCATCGTGGGAATAGAGAAGCTGCCTTCCGTGAGCTTGGAGGAAACCGCCGCACTGGACCTCAAGATCCACCAAGCCCTCATGAGCCAGATCCCGGAGATCACCGGCGTAGTGGCGCGGGCCGGCTCCGACGAGATTGGCCTGGACCCGATGGGCCTGAACCAGACCGACACCTTTCTCGTTCTTAAGCCGCGCGCCGAATGGAAGATGGCCAACAAGGATGCGCTCATCGCCCGGATCCGCGAGGTGCTCGACCAGATGCCTGGCATCAGCTACAGCTTCACTCAGCCGATCGACATGCGCGTGTCAGAAATGATCATCGGCGTGCGCGGTGATCTCGCCATCAAGATTTTTGGTCCCGAGCTCGACAAGCTCAACGAGCTGGCGGGCCAAGTCGAGACGCTGATGAAGACGGTGCAGGGCAACCAGGACGTGTACACCGTCGAGAACGACGGCGTTCAGTACCTGCGGGTGGTCGTCGACCGCCTGAGCGCGGGACGCTACGGCCTGTCGGTGGAAGACGTGCAGGATGCCCTGCGCGTCCAGATCGAGGGCCAGCGCGCCGGCACCGTGATCGACGGCAACCGCCGCATTCCGATCGTGATTCGCGGGCCCGACAGCGTGAAAATCTCGCCGGCGGAGTTTGCGGCCCTGCGCATCACCACGCCCGATGGCCAAAGCATCCCGCTCGAAACCTTGGCCACCCTGACGCGCGAGAGCGGCCCTGTGAAGATCGACCGCGAGATGGGCAGCCGCTACAGCGTGGTGATCGCCAATGTCACGGGGCGGGACCTGGTCGGTTTCGTCGACGAGGCCAAGGCCAAGGTAGCTGCGCAGGTGGAACTGCCCACCGGCTATCGCATCAGCTGGGGTGGCCAGTTCGAGAACCAGCAGCGCGCCGCGGCGCGGCTCACCCTCGTGGTGCCGCTGGCGATCGGCTTCATCTTCCTGATCCTGTTCACCACCTTCGGGTCGGTACGCCAGGCGCTGCTGGTGCTCAGCAACATCCCGTTCGCGCTGGTGGGCGGCATCGTCGGGCTCTGGGTCACCGGGGAGTACCTGTCGGTGCCGGCCTCGGTAGGCTTCATCGCGCTGCTTGGCATCGCGGTGCTCAACGGCGTGGTGCTGGTGAGCTACTTCAATCAGCTGCGTTCCGAGGGGCATGACCTGCTCACTTGCGTCACGCAAGGCGCCCGAAGGCGCCTGCGGCCGGTGCTGATGACGGCGGCGATCACCGCCTTCAGCCTGGTGCCGCTCCTGTTCACCAGCGGACCGGGCTCCGAAATCCAGCGCCCGCTGGCGATCGTGGTGATCGGCGGCCTGATCACGGCCACCGCCCTGACGCTGATTCTTCTGCCACTGCTGTACCTGCGTTTCGCCCACGCCCGAAGCGAAGGCAGCAATGGCGACAGCCCTGTCTTGGAGGTGCGCCATGCATGAGTACTGCCTGAATCTGATCTGTTCGCCCACCGTCGAGGAGAAGTTGCTCGACGTTCTGCTGGAAAGCGACGAGAGCGAAATCTTCACCAGCATTCACGTTCACAGCCACGGCGCTGAGCATGGACAGTTGAGCGCTCGGGAACAGGTCATGGGCCGCAGCCGCGCCATGCAGATCCAGGTCCTGTTGAGCCAAGAGGCCCTGATGCATTTGCTCGAACGTGTTCAACGCGAATTTGCCGGCACCGGCATCCGCTACTGGGCCTCCCCCGTGGCCCACGAGGGAGAAATCAAATGAAGTTGTGGACCGGGATCGCAATGATCGCCTGGGCCCTGCCCGCATACGCCGACAACCGGGCGACGCCAGCCGACTTGCCGCCGACGGCCTCGGTGCGGCAGTGGATCGCGCAGGATCCGGCTGTTCAGGAAGCGCGCAGCGCCCTGGCGGCCGCAGGTCACTCCTCAGCGATGCTCGCCGCTTCGCCCAACGAATGGACGACACGGCTTTCCTTGCAGCGTCGCAACTACGATGGCGGCGGACCGGCCTCCAATGAGTGGAACGCGCAACTGGAGCGACCGATCCGCGTCAACGGCAAGGCGGATCTTGACCGGCAGCTCGGCGAAACGGAGCAGCTCATCGCACAGGCCAAGCTCAGCGAGGCCGTCCGCGAGGCCGCCCGTTCGTTGCTGGAACTGTGGATCGACGTGCTTTCTGCGGCACAGGCCCAGAAGCTGTTCCAGGAGCAACAGGCCTTTGCGCAGACCAACCTGCGAGCTGTGGAGAGTCGCAAGAAGGCCGGCGATGCGTCGGCACTGGATGTCAGCGTCGCCATGGCGGACTTCGCGGACATGGAGCGCCAGGCAAACCAGGCGGACTCCAACCTGGCCAAGGCGCGCGCCAAGCTACGTGTTCGCTTCCCAGGTGCGCAACTGTCTACGCAATCGATGGCTGATCCGCTGCCGCCTGGAGACACGGAATCCCTGTGGCTGCAGCGGGTGCTTGATGCCGCCGCTCCACTGCGTGCCGCTGAAGGACTGCTGCACAAAGCTGAACTTGCGGCTTCGCGCGCTTCGGCTGACCGTGTGCCCGACCCGACTGTCGGTGTCTTCGCGGCTTCGGAGGCGTTTCGCAAGGAACGCATCGTGGGGGTCAGCATCAGCATTCCGTTGAGCGGCACCTATCGCAACGAGCGCATGAAGCAGGCGCTCCAAGAGGTCGAGATGGCCCGCGCGGCCGTCGAGCGGCAGCGCCGCGAATTGGGGGCCGCAGTGGCCGAGACCTACGCGGACGCCACCGGCAATCTCACCCGCTGGCAACTCGCCGAGCGAGGCGCAACGGCCACCGGCGAGAGCGCTCGGCTCACGCAACGCGCGTACTCGTTGGGAGAAGCGGACCTGCAATCGCTGCTGCTGGCCCGGCGCCAGTTCCTCGACGCTTCCCGTGCAGCACTCGAGGCCCGTGCCGATGCGCTGCGCGCGAACTATCGGCTCCTCATCGACGCGCACCTGATCTGGGACCTGGCGCTCGAGTGAGCGCGCCTTGTCTCGCCCATCTTCCAAACCTTTGTCCATTGAAAGAGATCTGATGTTGATCCCTCACCGGAAACTCGCTGTGCTGGCGCTCGCCGTGCTGGCGCTGCTGATCGGCCTGCCTTTTGACGTTCTCGCCCACGGCATCTCCGAGGCCGACCGCCAACGCATGCTCAGCGGCGGCTACCTGCAGTACGTCGGTCTCGGCGCCACGCACATGCTCACCGGTTACGACCACCTGCTGTTCCTGTTTGGGGTGGTGTTCTTTCTCACGAGCTTCAAGGACGTGGCCAAGTTCGTCACCGTCTTCACGCTGGGCCACTGCATCACCCTGGTGTTCGCGACGTACTTCAAGATCACCTGGAACTACTACCTGATCGACGCCATCATCGCGATCAGCGTCATCTACAAGGGCTTCGACAACAACGGCGGCTTCCAGAAGTACTTCGACATGAAGTCGCCCAACCTGCTGGTTGCGGTGTTCGGCTTCGGGCTGCTGCATGGCTTCGGGTTATCCACACGGCTGCAGCAGCTGCCGCTTGGCGACGACAGCACCTCGATGCTGATCCGCATCCTGAGCTTCAACCTCGGCGTCGAGATCGGCCAGGTCGCCGCGTTGGCCGTGATGGTCGCGCTGCTGGCGCTCTGGCGTCATCGCCCATCGTTCCGGCGCTTCAGCTTCGCCGCCAACCTTGCACTGGTCTACGCCGGCATATTGCTGCTGCTCATGCAACTGCATGGCTACCAGCACGACTCAGATCCCAATGGTTTCCGTTTCCCCGACCAAGAGCACAACCACGCGCACGAGGACATGGAGATTGGAAAGACTGCCGATCCTGGCAGGGATTCCCTCGACTAACCATCATCAAGAAAGGATGACCCAATGAAGAAGATCGCGATGGCCCTGGCCTCGTTTGCAGCCCTCGCCGGCGCCGGTTCCGCCATGGCCTCGGAGGGCGGCAGCTGCCACTTCCACGGCAACACGCCAGCGTCGGAAAAGATCGCCGTCGATTGCGCCTCCCAGCGCAAGGCCTCACTGGTCAGCGGCGGCAAGCTCGACAAGAGCTGGGACGCCGTGAAGGTGGAGAAGGTTGAACAGATCGACGGCAAGAAAGGCAAGGAGTGGAAGGTGAGCTTCAAGAACGCAGCCGTCACGCAAGCCGACAAGAGCACGCTCTATGTCTTCCTCAGCCTGCCAGGCAACTACATCGCCTCGAACTTCTCCGGCAAGTAAACGTCGAGCTGGCCGCGCACCGGGAATCAGCATGACCTTCAAACGCGGCTGTGCGCTGAGTGCGCTTGCATGTGTCCTCGGCGTGCTTTCCGGCTGCGTCACCATCTACGAAGGCAAATACGCCTTCAACGACGGCTGGCGAATGGCCCGGGTGGAGGAAGTCGGCACTGCCTCGACGATTCGTGGTGCTGCGTTGAGCGATTGCCGCAGCACCGCCACAACCGAGCAGCTGGCGACAGGCACATTCGCGTTGCTTTCGTATGTTGACTTCGGCCATCTGAGAAGACGCATCGCTGTCCTGCCTGCCCATACCCACTTCGAAGCGGGCGATGCCGCGTACGTCAAGTTGCGAAGCTGTTCTGGCGACGTGGCGCGCAGTTCCACTAGCCCGCACAGAGTCCCTGGGATTCCATTGCCTCATCCCCTCGGGGGGGATAGGATACTTCAACCAAGCCAAGCCACGGCAAGTGGTAGTTGAATGGCAAACATCACTCCGTGCCAGCGCGAGTAGGACGTCAAATTGGAAAACTTCGCTCAACTTCTTCAGGCCGGAAACGCCTGGGTCTTCATCCCGTCCGCCATCCTTCTGGGTGCCCTGCATGGCCTTGAGCCCGGGCATTCGAAGACGATGATGGCTGCGTTCATCGTTGCGGTCCGAGGGACGGTTGGACAAGCCGTCTTGCTTGGACTTGCGGCAACGCTCTCGCACACCGCTGTCGTCTGGGCCGTCGCCATGGGTGGTCTCTACCTCGGGCGCAACTGGAGTGCCGAGGAGACCGAGCCCTATTTCCAGGTGGCTTCGGCGGTGCTGATCATCGCGATCGCGCTCTGGATGCTCTGGCGGACCTACCGCGAGCAGCAGCGCGAGCGAATCGAGACAGACCATGATCATCACGGCCATGGCGAAGAGAAGCGCCGCATCGATACCGGCCATGGCATCGTTGACCTGGAGGTCTTCGAGGATGGGGTTTCGCCTCGATTCCGCGTCCGATTCGAGGGACATGACACCGTGCCGCAAGGCCAGACTGTCGCCATCGATACGGAACGCGCTGGCGGGGAGCGCCAGGCGTTCGTTCTAGCCAACAAGGGCAGCTATCTCGAATCAGTCGACGAGATTCCCGAGCCGCACGAGTTCACGGTCAGGCTGTCGATCGCGCATGGTGGCCACGCACACAGCTTTGATGTGGAGTTTGTCGAGCATGGCCAGGGCCATGATCATGAGGGACACGGCCTGGATGTCTCGGATCCCGGTTTTCAGGACGCGCATGAACGAGCGCATGCCAACGACATCAAGCGTCGCTTTGCGAGCCGCAATGTCACCACCGGGCAGATCATTGGTTTCGGGCTCACGGGAGGCCTGATTCCCTGTCCTGCGGCCATCACAGTGCTACTACTGTGCCTGCAGCTCAAGCGCTTCACGCTCGGAGCGTCCCTCGTGCTCTGCTTC
The DNA here is from genome assembly GCF_059423605.1 of Variovorax sp. GW460-12-1-14-LB1. Taxonomy (NCBI): domain Bacteria; kingdom Pseudomonadati; phylum Pseudomonadota; class Betaproteobacteria; order Burkholderiales; family Comamonadaceae; genus Variovorax; species Variovorax sp. GW460-12-1-14-LB1. The sequence continues at coordinate 11,410 of NZ_JBWKYF010000085.1, read as the reverse complement.
AGCATCGGCTTGGCGATCACGATGGTTGCCGCGGGCGTCGTCGCTGCCTTGGGTATGAAGCACGCGTCGAAACGCTTCTCTAACTTCGGAGCATTCGCGCGCAGGGCTCCTTATGTGTCGAGCGCCCTGATCATCCTGGTCGGGCTCTACGTCGGCTATCACGGTATTCAGTCGTTACATGCAGCCGGTGTGGTGTAGAACCAGAGTTGGGGTCAGTCCATCGTGACGACTTTGACGTAGAGTTCGACAACCACCCAGCCGATCAAAGCTGCGGCGCCGATGATCAGCAGCACCGATACGACAGTCCGCTCGAGATGACGAAAGGTGACCCGGATCTTCGAGCGACCGCCTGAAGACTCATCCGACAGGCGTTTCATGCCGGTCATTGTGATCGTTTGCCATCCAGCGTAAAAGGCACGCGCGCACAGGTGTTTTTCGCTTGCCGTGCCACTCCAGACCAGGAGCACCTTGTGCAGCTACCCCCACCCAATCGGTCCTGTCGCATGGCCCGGCGACGCGTGAGGTCGCAGGTGATCTTGAGCAGCCCGCACGCGATGAGCGAAAGCGAGATCCAGCCGGCGGCGAGGAGCGCGCCGCGGATCGTCAGAGTGATGGCCGCGGCCGTGTTTGCCCGGCACGATGCGCCGGCGGCCAGATGTGGGGTTGGCATGGCGCATCCCATAGGCCGGTAGCGAGTTGCCCTCCCCCTGAACTCCTGCACCGACTCTCATCAGTTCACAACTTCTTGAAATATTTCCATGATTCAACTATTATTGAATCATGGAAGAAAAGGCCGTCATTCAAGCTCTGGCCGCCCTGGCCCAGCCCGTTCGCCTTCAGGTCTTTCGGGCGCTTGTCGTTGCTGGTCCTGCTGGACTCACGCCAGGCGTACTGGCGGAGCAGCTTGGCGTGCCATCGACCAGTCTCTCGTTCCATCTCAAGGAGCTGACGCATGCCAACCTGGTCAGCCAGGAGCGTGACGGCCGCAACCTGATCTATCGCGCGGTGTTCGAGCAGATGAATGCATTGCTCGGCTACCTCACGGAGAACTGCTGTCAGGGCGAGGCATGCCTCGTCGACGGCGCCACTGCCTGCGACTGCTGAAGGAGAAACCCATGAAGCGCTTCCACGTTCACCTGCACGTCGATGACCTCGCCAAGAGCATCGCCTTCTATTCCAACCTGTTCGCGTCGCCGCCAGCACGCGTCGAGGCCGACTATGCGAAATGGATGCTCGACGATCCACGCGTTAACTTCGCGATCTCAACGGTCGGGCATGGCAAAGGCATCGACCACCTCGGCATTCAGGCTGAAGATGACGCGGAACTGGCCGAGCTGAAGGCGCGCGGCCAAGCCGCCGACCGCACCCTGCTCGACGAGGGTGAGACCGTGTGCTGCTACGCGCGCAGCGAGAAGCACTGGGTCACCGATCCGCAGGGGATTGCATGGGAGCACTTCCAGACCTTGGACGGCGCCGTGCCGGTCTACGGTCAATCCAAGTCCACCGCCAAGGCCGAGTCCGCTTGCTGCGCGCCTGGTGCTGCCCGAGGCATCCCGGTCAACGTGTCGGTCAGAGGCACGGGCGCCTGCTGCTGAGGGCTGCGCCATGCCCCAAGAACCTTCCGATTCGCTGGTCAGATCGCTGTTTGTCCGCGCAGAGGCCGCGTCTCTCGCGCCGGTGCAGTCCCTTCTTCGGGATGCCGGCCTTCCCGAAGCCGATCTTCGAGAAGAGCACATGGAGGCCTTCTTCGTGAGCCGCGCGGGAGACGAAGGGATTCTTGCCTGTGTCGGTCTGGAACGGTTCGGCGACACCGCCTTGCTTCGCTCTCTTGCAGTTCGCGCTGATGCGCGCGGCCATGGCGTGGGCGATCAGGCCCTGAAGACCATGGAGGCCTTCGCCGCGTCGAAGGGTGTGAATCGCCTCTGCATCCTCACCACCACGGCAGAACCTTTCTTCGAAGCCCGAGGCTTCGAGCGATGCGACCGCACGGCGCTGCCGGCTTCCGTGCAGGCCAGCAGCGAATTCAAGAGCCTGTGCCCGGCCTCGGCCGTGTGCATGTTCAAAGAGATCAACCCCACTTCCTCTACCGAGAAACATCGTCATGGCTGACAAGACCTACAACGTGCTGTTCATCTGCACTGGAAACTCTGCACGCTCCATCCTGGCCGAGGGCCTGCTGAACCATCTGGGCGAAGGGCGATTCAAGGCCTACTCGGCCGGCAGCCATCCCACGGGCAAGGTCAACGCCTATGCGTTGCTCACGCTGGAAAAGATGCACCTTCCTACCACTGGCTATCGCAGCAAGAACTGGGACGAGTTCGCGAAGTCGGATGCGCCGGCGATGGATTTCGTTCTGACCGTCTGCGACAAGGCTGCGGGCGAGGTCTGCCCGGTGTGGCCCGGTCAACCGATGACGGCGCATTGGGGCGTTGCGGACCCCGCGGCCTTTGAGGTGTCGGACGAAGCCACCGAGCGTCAGTTCATGGACACGGCTCTCACGCTGAAGCGCCGGATCGAGTTGATGCTGGCTTTGCCTCTGGCTCGGCTCGACTCGATGGCCATCCAGCGCGAGATCCGCGACATCGGCAAGGTTCAAAAGGCTGCGCAATGACGCTGAACGTACTCATCCTCTGCACCCACAATTCGGCCCGCAGTGTGCTGTCCGAAGGCATGCTCAACCACTGGGCTCAGAAGCTCGGCAAGGACGTGAAGGCGTTCAGCGCCGGCAGCGCGCCCAGCGGAAAGATCAACCCGTTCGCCATCGACGTGCTGCAGGCCGCCGGCGTGAACACCGAGGGCTTTCGCAGCAAGAGCTGGGACGAGTTCGCCACGCCGGTCATGCATGTGGTCATCACGGTCTGCGACAGCGCGGCACAGGAAACCTGCCCGTACTGGCCTGGCACGCGTGTCAAAGTGCATTGGGGATATCCGGACCCATCGAATACCGAGGGTGGCGATGCCGCCAAACGGCAGGCCTTCGAGCTCACGCGTCAGGCGATTTCCTATCGCATGCTGCAGCTGCTCGCTCTCGAGAACCCGGAAGCAATGAGCGATGCCGAGCTGCAAGAGCGGCTGACGCGCATCTCCGCGAACTGACATCATGAGCGCTGTCATTGAAAGTCCGCGCGTCAGCGCGGCCCCCATGAGCGTGTTCGAGCGCTACCTGACGGTGTGGGTGTTCCTCTGCATCGTCGTCCGCATTGCGCTGGGGCAACTGTTCCCGGCCGCATTCCAGGCGGTGGGCCGCCTCGAGGTTGCCAAGGTCAACATCCCCGTGGGCGTGCTGATCTGGGTGATGATCATCCCGATGCTGCTGCGCGTCGACTTCGCAGCCCTCGCGCAGGTGAAGAACCATTGGCGCGGCATCGGCGTGACGTTGTTCATCAACTGGGCGGTGAAGCCGTTCTCCATGGCCTTCCTCGCCTGGTTCTTTGTGCGCCAGGTGTTCGCCGGCTCACTGCCCGCCGACCAGCTCGACAGCTACGTAGCCGGCCTGATCCTGCTGGCCGCTGCGCCTTGCACGGCGATGGTCTTCGTTTGGAGCCGGTTGACCGGCGGTGATCCGGTCTTCACGCTGTCGCAGGTCGCATTGAACGACGCCATCATGGTGTTCGCTTTCGCGCCCATCGTCGGCCTGCTGCTGGGCCTGTCGGCCATCACGGTGCCGTGGGACACGCTCATCACGTCGGTGGCGCTCTACATCGTGCTGCCGGTGATCTTCGCGCAGGTGCTGCGCAAGCAACTGCTGAAGGGCGGGCCCGCGGCTTTCGAGCGCGCCATGCATCGCATCGGGCCGTGGTCGATTGCGGCGTTGCTGCTGACGCTCGTGCTCCTGTTCGCATTCCAGGGCGAGGCCATCATCAAGCAGCCGCTGGTGATCGCGATGCTCGCGGTGCCGATCCTGATTCAGGTGGTTCTGAATTCCGGCCTGGCCTACTGGCTCAACCGCAAGCTTGGCGAGAAACACAACATCGCGTGCCCATCCGCACTGATCGGCGCCTCCAACTTCTTCGAGCTGGCGGTGGCCGCCGCCATCAGCCTGTTCGGGTTCCACTCTGGCGCGGCGTTGGCCACCGTGGTCGGCGTGCTGATCGAGGTGCCGATCATGCTGGCCGTGGTGAAGGTGGTGAATTCGTCGCGAGGTTGGTATGAGTCGTGAGCTTCCGAACGTAGACCCCGAGTTGTTCGAGAAGGCGGATCTGGATCTGCTGCTGCCGGCGCAGCGTGCGACGCACGCTCCGCGCATCCTTTTGCTCTACGGCTCGGTTCGCGAGCGCTCCTACAGTCGCTTGCTGACTGAGGAGGCCGCGCGGCTTCTTCGCGCCCTCGGTGCCGAGACGCGGATCTTCGACCCGCGCGGCCTGCCGCTGCCCGACGGCGAACCCGAAGACCATCCGAAGGTGCAGGAGCTGCGCGATCTCGCGCAGTGGGCCGAGGGCATGGTGTGGACCTCGCCCGAACGCCACGGCGCGATGACCGGGATCATGAAGGCGCAGATCGACTGGATTCCGCTGGCCGTCGGCTCGGTGCGGCCCACGCAGGGAAAGACGCTCGCGGTGATGGAGGTGTCGGGCGGCTCGCAGTCGTTCAACGCGGTGAACCAGCTGCGCGTGCTGGGCCGCTGGATGCGCATGATCACTATCCCCAACCAGTCGTCGGTGGCCAAGGCGTTTCTCGAGTTCGACGACGCGGGCCGCATGAAGCCCTCGCCCTACTACGAGCGCGTGGTCGACGTGATGGAGGAGCTGGTGAAGTTCACGCTGCTCACGCGTGACTGCGCGGCCTACCTGGTTGATCGCTACAGCGAGCGGCGCGAGAGCGCGGAGGCTCTCTCGAAGAGAGTCAACCTGCGCAGCATCTGAGCGAGGCGAAGCCAGGGTGCAAAGCAGGACCACGACGACAGTGATGCTGGGCGTGGCCCAGACCTTGTCGTGGGCCTCGTCGTACTATCTTCCGGCGGTCTTGGCCGGCGCCATCAGCAAGGACATCAGCGCCAGCACGTCCACGGTTTTCGGCGCCTTCTCGGTGGCGCTGCTTGTCGCGGCGGGCATCGGGCCCGTCGCAGGCCGGCGCATCGACCGCATGGGCGGGCGCTCGGTGCTCATCGCCAGTAATCTGGTGTTCGCGGCAGGGTTGACTGCACTGAGCCTGTCCACGCATGCTATTCACGTGTTCGCTGCTTGGGCGTTGATGGGTCTTGCCATGGGAAGCGGGCTCTACGAGGCCGCGTTCGCCACCGTGGTCCGCTTGCACGGTCAGGATGCGCGAAGAGCCATCACCGGCATCACCCTGTTCGCAGGGTTTGCGAGCACCGTGGGGTGGCCGTTGTCGGCGTATCTGGAAAGCACCGTCGGCTGGCGCGGGGCGTGCCTTGCCTGGGCGGCCATGCACCTGCTGATCGGCCTTCCACTCAATGTGCTGCTGCCACGCGCTGCCCGGACCGATCGGGCTTCGAAGGAGGCAACTGTCGCCAACAAGGGCGTTGGCGCTGGTCTTGCGCCAGCGCAGCAGCGCCGCGCCGCTTTTCTGATGGCCTACGTCTTTGCCGTCATCTGGTTCATCAGCACGGCAATGGCCGCGCATCTGCCGGAACTGTTGCTCGCCAGTGGTGCCACGATGGCCGCGGCAGTTGGCATCGCCGCCTTGGTCGGCCCAGCTCAGGTGGTGGGACGGGTGATCGAGTTCACTTTTCTCAAGCGTGCGCATCCGCTGTTTTCGGCCCGGTTTGCCACGCTGGCCACCCGCTGGGCGCTCTCTGCCTCGGCCTGCTCGGCACTTCGGCCGCCGCCGCTTTCGCGGTGCTGCACGGCTTCGGAAATGGCATCCTGACCATCGCCATCGGGACGCTTCCGCTGGTGATCTTTGGTGCCGAGGGCTACGGGCAGCGCCAGGGATTTCTGATGGTGCCGGCGCGCGTCGTGCAGGCCGGGGCACCGTTTCTGTTCGGCATCGCGGTGGAGCGATGGGGCGACAGAGCACTGTGGTTCTCCGCTGCCCTTGGCCTGTCCGCTTGCTTTGCACTGGTGATCATGACTGCTGATATGAAAAAGACCGCTCTTGCGCCCGAGTCTTGCTGAAATCAGTGTTCCGAAAATCGGAATGCCCCCATGGCACAGCCATCAGCGCCTGCTCGCTGTCCCACTTGCCTATCGGCGATGCCACGCCAACCCCGCGAGCGCCATCACGCAGAAGGCCGCGCCGGCATGGAACGTGACGGATGCGCCGAGCTGATCCCACAGCAGGCCGGCAACCACGCTGGCGGCCAGCATGGCAAGGCCGCTGACCAGATTGAAGAACCCGTAGGCGGTGCCACGCAGGTCCGCGGGCGCTGTGTCCGCCACCATGGCGGCCAGCAGGCCTTGCGTCACGCCCATGTGAATGCCCCAGAGCGCGACACCCGTCAGGACGACGCCCCAGTGATTGCTGGCGGCCAGGACCAGATCGGCCGCGATCAGCACGATCAGGCCGAAGGCCAGCAGCCGGGTGTGGCTCATACGGTCGGAGAGCTTGCCGAACGGATAGGCCGACAGCGCATAGACCAGATTCATCGCCACCATCACGAGCGGCACCAGCGCCATCGGAATGCCGCCTTGTTGGGCGCGCAGCAACAGGAAGGCCTCGCTGAACCGAGCCAACGTGAACACCGCACCGATGACCACCACCCACCAGTACGAGGCGCCGAGGCGCTTCAGGTTCTCGCGGCAGATCGGGTTGATGCGCTTTTCGGCTTGTCTATGCGCCGGCTCCCTCAGGCCGAACGCGAGCAACGCGACGGCCATCAATCCGGGGATCACCGCGACCCAGAAAACGGCCCTGAAATCGTTGGCCCAGAGCAGCATCAGGCCGACGGCCAGCAGCGGCCCGAGGAAGGCCCCGAGGGTGTCGATCGACTGGCGCAGGCCGAAGGCCGCACCGCGCAGGTGCGCCGGTGTGATGTCCGCGACCAGTGCATCGCGGGGTGCCCCGCGGATCCCCTTGCCGACCCGATCCAGCAGCCGCGCCGTCAGCACAACGCCCAAGGTGGAGGCCAGCGCGAACAGCGGCTTGGTCAGCGCGCCCAGTGCGTAGCCGAATACGGCCAGGCCCTTGCGCTTGCCGAGATAGTCGCTCAGCGTTCCCGAGAAGACCTTGACGATCAGCGCCGTGGCCTCAGCGAGCCCTTCGATCAGTCCGACCGTGAGAGCGCTGGCCCCGAGGGTGGAGACCATAAACAGCGGCAGCAGGCTGTGGATCATTTCCGAAGAGATGTCCATCAGCATGCTGACGAAGCCAAGTATCCAGACACCGCTCGGGATCTGACGCAGGATCGGGAGATCGTTGCGAGTTGCCATGTGGATCTTCTTGGGTGTGCGCAGAGATACAGCGCATTCTGGCTGTGCAGCGAGTCAACACCGCATCCGTCCCGTTGCAATCAGTTGACCAGGGCATCCGATAGGTTTTCTGGCGCGCCAAGAACGCGCGCAGTTCGACCATTTCGCTATGCTCGCAAACTTCAGCAACGCGCAATTCCTTCGCGTTGATGACTTACGGCCAACTACTTCATGCTGACCGAGGCTGTCGTGCCCTTACCGAGTTCAGCGCAAAGCCAGCCAGCGCAATGATCAGGACCACAGCCTGCGCGACGGTGGTCTCCGCCGACGGATAGATCCCGAGGACCTCGATGCGGAGCCAGTGGATCGGGCTGGCGCTGAGCCACCCCGCCTCTTGGAGACCGGCAACGCCCTTGCCCGCGAGCACCACTGCGAGCACGGCCACCAGGATCGAGCTGAGGCTGAAGAATTTGCCGATGGGCATGCGAGCGCTCGTGCGCAACATGAGCCAGGCGACGGCCGCGAGGATGGCCATCCCACCCAGCAGGCCACCGAGCAAGGCGCCGTTGTTGCCATCGCCGGCCAGCGCCGAGTAGAACAGCACCGTCTCGAAAACCTCGCGGTAGACGGCAATGAACGACAGCGCGAACAATGCCCATGCCGAGCGGCGCGTCATGGCTGCGGAGAGCTTTTCCTTCAGATAGGCCTGCCATTTGCCGGCGGTGCTCTTCTGGTGCATCCAGAGGCCGACACTCAACAGAACGATCGCGGCAAAGAGTGACGACACCCCTTCGGTCACCTCACGGCTGGCGCCGCTGATGCTCACGAAGTAGGTTGCCGCGGCCCAAGTCAGACCGCCGCACGCGAGCGCCACGATCCAGCCACCATGGACGTAGGCCAGAACATCGCGCCGTTCCGCCTTCTTCAGGAAAGCCACCATGCCGACGACGATCAAAAGTGCTTCCACGCCTTCACGAAGCAAGATGGTGAGCGAGGCGATGAACGTGGTCAGAGGGGCGGCCTTGTCCGCCCCCAACTCGCTGTCGACCTGTGCGAAGAGGTAGTCCAGCTTCTGTGCGGTCGCGTCGGCTTGTTCCAGCTTGCCGCTGGCCAGAGCGCCCCGATAAGCCAGCATGGCGTTCTCCACTTCCGTGAGGAGCGCCTGGTTGCGTGCGCGCAGTGCCGGCTCGAGCGGCTCAAAGCCATCCAGATAAGCAGACAGACCCAAGCGCGTCGCGTTGGCCTGGTCGCCCGCGCGCGCTGCGGCGAGACTCTCCTGAAGCCGCGCACGGGCCAAGCCCAGCCCGCCTGAACCGCTCGTGGCAACGGTCGCTTCCGGGTGGCTTCGAACGTAGGCGGTGAGATCGCGCGCTGCGTCTGGAGACATACGCTCGGACACAGCGACCTCGGTCAAGGTGGCAGCGGCCGCCAGGTCGGGAAAGACGGCCTTGGCGGCAGCATCTCGCCCCCATGCCTGTTCACCACGCGTGCGCATCGCATCGTCGTGCGACAGCGTTCCAGCGAAAAATGCCAATGCCCACCGATCCTCGTCGGGGAGCGTCGCGAAACTGGGCATCGGCGTACCGGCGACGCCTTGAGAAACAACCTGGTAGAGCGCCAGCACGCTGCGCGAACGTGCCCGGTCGCGATCGGTGAACGCGATCGGCGGCGGAGTCAGCTTTGCGCCGAGTGGGCCATCGCCCCGGCCGGTCGCCCCGTGGCATGCGGCGCAGTTGGCTTCGAACAGCACCTTGGCGCGCATGAGATCCGGCGGCCTGGATGGCGAGAGCGGGAACGGGTATGCCTTGACCAGCGCTGCGGCCAATGAATGGGCACTGTCGGCCACGGCCTTCGCGTCGGCCTTGGCCGCGATGAGCTCGCTCAGCGCCGTGGCTTGGCGTTGCAGATCCGCAAGTGCCGGCGTGCTCGGCAGCGCGGCGAGTTGCTGCCCTGCCGTCGCGGCGAACTCCTTCATTTCCTCGTATTCGCTGGCGCTCTGGACCTTGCCGTCACTCACCGCGCCGCCGTAGTCGACCGCGAGGTAATCCAGCAACTGCCAAGTCTGCTTAGCCTGGTCACTCGCCGCGGAGTCCGCAGCCCAGGCAAGAGAAGACGACCAGAGCGCGAGAAACGCGGCCATGGCCAGGAATCGCCTGGCGCAGATTGAGAGCATTTTCATGTTGTAGTAGTGCTATTGATTCTCATTTTATCGAGGGCTCGCATCGCTGCCTGGGTAATTGGACGAACGTGATTGCATGCCGCCGCGCAAGAACATGAGGCGGGCCGCACAGCCCGGGAAATACCCCCCCTCAGCTGTTGTCGACCCTGGTCGCAGCAGACGCAGGCCATTGAGAACGCCCCCAAGACAGGCGCCCATGTCGGCAGGATCACAAGCCACAAGCTTGCGCGGTCAGTGAATGCGAGAGCCATGAAGATGGCCTTCCAGCGCATTGAGCTGCGCCTCCAATTCGGGCGAGCAGATGCCAAGCTCCTTGATGATCGGTGCCCACCAAGGCTATTGCTGCAGCGCAGCGATCAGCGGGCAACACATACTGGCGCGGCTCGCGCAGCAGTCGTCAACCAAGGTCGCCAAGACCGACTCGATGCGATGTAAGTCCATCAGCTTGGCGCGCACGTCGGCAAGTTTTTGCTCCCCGAGTTGGCGAGCGTCACCGCAATGGGTGCCATCTTCCAGTGCCAGCAATCCGGCCACCTCATCGAGGTTGAAACCCAGGCACTGCGCAGACTTCACGAATCGAACTCTCGCCACATCTTTCTGGCCGTATCGACGGATGCCGCCGTAAGGCCGGGCTGGCTGCGGCAGCAGCCCCTTGCGTTGATAGAACCGGATGGTCTCCACGTTGACCCCCGCGGACTGCGCGAATACGCCGATGCTGAACTGGTCCATGACGCTTGACTCCGTACTTGACTACGGAAGTATTGTGGGCTTTTCGAAAGACATGGAGACAGTCAATGGAATGGATCGCACGGTTTGCCGACAAAGCCGGAGCCCTGGGCAGCATCGTCTCGGCCGCAGCGTGTCCAGCATGCTTTCCGGCCTTAGCGAGTCTTGGCGCTGCGGCGGGCCTTGGCATCTTCAGTGGCTACGAAGGCCTATTTCTCACCACGCTGCTGCCACTGTTTGCGGGCATTGCACTGGTCGCCAATGCCGTCGGCTGGCATCGCCATCGGCAGTGGTATCGCGGCTTGGTGGGCATGATTGGCCCAGCAATGGTGCTCGTGTCCATGCTGCTTTTCTTCGGCCGGTGGTGGACTGCAGAATTGCTGTATGCCGGGTTGGCCTTGATGGTCGGCGTGTCGCTGTGGGACCTTCTTTCGCCAGCGCACAAGCGATGCAGTGGAGATGGTTGTGAGAGTGGGAGAGTGCGCCAATGACGCAAGGACAAGGCGAGCACAGCGCAGTCGTTTTCGACTCCGTGCTGACATGCCCCCACTGCGGCCACGCAAAGCGTGAGGCAATGCCCGTGGACGCCTGTCAATTCTTCTATGAATGCGAGAACTGCAAAACCTTGCTTCGCCCCAAATCCGGCGACTGCTGTGTGTTCTGTTCGTTCGGCTCGGCGAAATGCCCACCAATCCAAGCGCAGCAAAACTGCTGCAGTCCATAGCGCACACGTGCAACCTCGCGTTCCGCAATCCCGCCGCGTCACTCTCCGGGCTCGCGGCGAGGCGGCACGGCAGTCGATGTCGCCACCGTCTGGTGCGAGCTTCAATCGAACTGCAGCGTCACCGCATTCCGCTTGATATGTCACAGCCATTGCCGAAAACCTTGCAGCGAAACTTCTTTGGGCGATTGCTGCAGACCCTGGGGTTCAGCCGCGTTGTGCGCCTGATCACCAGGCAGAGCGGTCGTATTGCAAGAACTCCTCATTTCACGGGGTTAGCGCGTCACTGTCTCATGGGTTCTCTTCGCGACCTACGGCGCCCAGTTCCACAAGAAGTGTGGAGCCGCACCTGCTGAGGAAGCCGCCCTCGGCACTCGTTGCTCAACAGGCCCGCTGACGACTATCTTTCACCATACGGAATGGTGCCGTCTCGCATCGCCTGAAGGGTCTCTTTGCGAACTTCATCCCGTGTTT